>JBBPIG010000008.1:0-109116 GCA_038040445.1 Acidobacteriota bacterium
ACGCAAAAATGAATGGGTTCGTTCATCTTGACGTCAAGTATGGCGATGGAAGTCTTGACAAGCACCGAGCCATAAACCTACCGTTCAATAAGGCGTTCACCGTGGCGCTTGCTGAAATAGGATCCAACTGGCGCAAAAGCATCGTACTTGGTATCTGGAAGGGAGAAGAAAACGATGAAGTGGTGGCGCAGATTTCTCTTTACCAAACATTCGCCACGAAACGAAGCGGAGTTCGTAAGCCTAAACTCTACGCTTGCCGCTCAATTCAATGGCTTCGTCGCGACTCATCTGGGGTGGGCGGCTGACGTTATTCCTGACAATGCGGCGATCCTGATCGAAGTGGAGGGAGATCAGGAATTCAATGAATGGTCACGCAAGCTAGTGCATGCGTCCGTTGAACCGGGGCAGTCAATATTCCCCGTACTCTTCCAGCGCCTTTCGGCCGATGGCGCGAAGATGGAAATTCACCCGGCTATCCTGAAGCGACATCCCGAACGAATCACTGCCGATCTAGCCTTCTAGTCTACTGCCCTTGGATAGCCGCTTTGTGTCCGTGTCATCGTGTCTTTGTGTTTAGCCTCTCGCCTAGCCGTGCGTTCGCTCGAAGTCTTTCATGAACGCGACCAGTGCCTCGACGCCTTCCTTCGGGAACGCGTTGTAGATCGAAGCGCGAATGCCGCCAATCGAGCGATGACCCTTGAGTCCGTCAAGTCCTGCCTTCGTCGCTTCGCCGACGAATTGTTTTTCGAGATCTTCGCTCGGCAGCCGGAACGTCACGTTCATCAGCGAGCGGCAGTCAGCGTGCGCGTGGCCGCGATAGAAGCTGCTCGCGTCAATCGCATCGTAAACCAGTTTGGCCTTCTCTTCGTTACGACGTTCGGCTGCTTCTAGCCCACCTTGCTCGATTAGCCATTTCATCACCAGCCGCATGACGTAGATCGTGAATACCGGCGGCGTGTTATAAAGCGACTTGTTCTTCACGTGCGTGTTGTAGTCCAGCATCGTGTGCATGCCTTGCGGGCTTCGGGCGAGCATGTCGTCGCGAATGAAAACAAGCGTGACTCCTGCGGGCGCCAGGTTCTTTTGCGCGCCGGCGTAGATCAGCGCGTACTTGTTGACGTCGATCGGACGCCCGAATATGTCCGACGAAGCATCGGCCACCAGAGGCACGGCGCCGACCTCAGGGTCGTACTTCCACTCGACTCCGTGAATCGTCTCGTTGGTGGTGAGGTGAACGTACGCAGCTTCCGGGTCGAGTTTGAGTTCATCTTGTTTGGGAACGCGCGTGAAGTTCTCCGCTTCCGTAGAGGCGGCCACATTCACCTGACCGACTCTTTGCGCTTCCTTGATTGCTTTCTTCGACCACGAGCCGGTGCTGACGTAGTCGGCTTTTCCGCCGGCGGGCAGGAGATTCATCGGCACCATCGAGAACTGGAGCGACGCGCCGCCTTGCAGGAACAGCACGTGGTAGTTGTCGGGGATGCCGGCGAGCTTGCGAATGTCGGCTTCGCAACCCTGGATGATCTCGTCGAATGCTTTCGAGCGATGGCTTATCTCGAGCACCGACATCCCGACGCCAGGGAGCGCGACCAGATCACGCTGCGCTTCTTCGAGCACCTCGAGCGGCAGCACCGCCGGTCCGGCTGAAAAGTTGTAGATTCGTTGTGTCATGATTCCCCCGAAATGGGGGATAGGGGGTGGGGCTTAGGGGTTGGAACTGGCCAGCCCCTAACCCCCAGCCCCCAACCCCTCTGGATAGAAAATATACTGATGGGGCTGAATGCGGCCACTTCTGATATTCCTGTTCTCAGCTACGGGTCGAAAGAATCTGTGCTCTTGTGGTTTCAGTTTGAAATACTCATTTTCAGAAATGATAAATACTTCTCTCAATCCGGCTCGTATGCCCTGCCGTATATGAAAAAGATCGGGAACGTAACTCGTTGACGACCGATTCTAACCATTCGGCCAGCACGTCTTCGATTCGGCGCTGCGTCTGGGATGCACCGTAGCCGCGTGACGCACCACTTGGTCGGACACCTGAATTGTTATCTGTTCGCTCATACGTTCACCCTTAAGCTCAGTGCCTCATCAGCATATATCGAGCCGTGTCCCAAGGTCTACCGCCCGCTGCATATCGGATCATACTTTCCCAAACTCTGGATGGTACTTCACCAATCCATGCCGACCCCCGAGCGCATCCGGTTTCAGCTCTGCCACCATGAACACTTCATCACGAACATCATATTCGGATCGAAGCCCTTTCAAGCTGGCGCGAACAAAGCCAAAGCGCGGATAGTACTCCGGATGCCCGAGCACGACGACGATGTCGTGGCCGAGGCCGCTGCACTCTTTCAGCCCTTCTCTCACCAGTTGTGTTCCGATTCCTTGATTCTGATATTCGGGCAAGACCGACATCGGCGCGAGACCCATCGCCGCAAAAGCATGCTCTTCTGATTCAACGGACACCGGGCTAAAGAAGATGTGCCCGACTACCTGATCATCAAGTGTCGCAACCAACGAGATGTATGGCCGCGCTTTCTCGCGAAGCGCGTCTACCAAATCAGCTTCGTTCGGCTGGGCGAAGGCCAGTTGGTTAACGCGGTAGACTGCCGCGTGATCTTCTGTTGTTTCAGGTCTGATGCTTATCAACCGATGCCCTCTCTGAACCTTCCCGAGCTGTGATCTCATTCTATGTGCAGTCGGCCCAGCCGGGGCAAGCCCACCTTCCCGACCTGTGATCTGATTCAATGTGCAGGCGGCCCGGGCGGGTGCAAGCCCACCTACCTACGCCGCTTGATGCCGGAACAAGCATACGCGCCCATTGCGTCGTTTGAGTAGTGGACACAATAGTCAGGCCATGGAAAAAGGCGGAGCGATACGAATCGCTTCCGCCATTTTTCTAATTGAGAGCTCAAGGCTATTCTACTGATCTTTTTTCTCGGTTCCCGGCCTTCGGAGCTCGCTCTCTATCTTGAACCGCATAGGGGACGGCATCCCTTCTTTGATCGTGTAGTCGGACGGCACTTCGAATAGAGAGTGTGCCGGCTCGCTGCGATTGATGCTTGTCAGACGATAGGTGGTTTCGCCCATCCGCGGGTCGCTGTTCTTGCTCATGATCAAGGTTTGCAGCTCGGGTGAGTACCAGCGCTCGGAGATGATATAGATAGGCGCCTCGTTTCCGACTTCGCCGGCAGCAATGGTAGTCGTGAACCTGGTGCCTTCGGCTTCAACGCCCTCGACGGTTTGTTTTCCAAGCGATTCCTTCTTGGTGTTCTTGGGATCTACCCTGGTCTTCATGACTCCAGGGCCGGGTCCCCCCGGTCCAGGTCCGAACCCACCGGGTCTCCCCATCTCGACTCTGATCTCCGTCGTGGCTTTTTGATGCAGTTCGGAGGTCACGCCTCCGTCTTCGCGAGCGCTGACTCTCGCCGATTCGGTCATAAATTTCTTGCCCATGCCGGGGAGGGCGATCTTGCGAGCGATTTTGTTCTTCGCCTCGAGAACATAGTTGACCTCGGCAACCGGATCGTTGATGAAGATCGTCTGCTGCGGTTCGCCTGCCGCGGCATATGCCCCAAGCGCGCCGATCGTCTGCTCGCGGCGCGTGCGGCCTTCGCCATCGCGGTAGACCGCTGCAGTGGTTCGCCGCACTATGCGATTGCCATCGGCTAGCGTTTGCACTGTCTCGGTGACAGCCTGTGCCGAATAGGGCGCGCCCTTTACCAACTTGCCGTCGATACTCATCTCCGAGGAAACGAATACAAACGTGTTGTCACCCTGGCGGGCAAAGGAGGCCTGTCCCGGCTCGGCGATCACGACGCCGCCCTGGGCGACAACGACCTCGCGCGAGGTGGGCGGCGTTCTCTCCTGAACTGCTTGCGCTCCGACGCCGGCGACGCTTGCCAGCACAGCAACAGCGCAAATGATCGTAACAAGCATGCTTCTTCTTTGAGTCGTCATAATGTCCTCTCTTTCAGCGTTATTTTTTCATAAGTCAAAAACAGGCAGTCTGTTAAGGGTGACCAACCGTGGGCGCCCTTACTGGTCTTCAGTGAACAAAGCGAATCGCGCGCGCCAGTCCGTCGTTGCCGACTACGACATCGGCCTTAATGCGCTCGTTGGCTCGCTCCATGTTCATTGGCAACCCGAACGATATGAGCGCGGATCGCGGCAGCTCGACGCGCATGACTTGCCCGCTATCCAATTGAGCAAGGCTATCGCGGTTCATCAGCGGGATGAAGTCCGTTGCTATCTCGAGGTCGCCACTTGACTCGTTGAGACTATCCTCTGCGCGTTGTGATCGACCGTCGTTCTTGATCGCGCCAGGCGTCCCCCTGACGCGGTTCGGCGCGCGATCAACCGCAAATCTCGGTCCGGCAATCGCCGGCGAAGGTAACGGCTTTGGCGCAGCCAGGCGATCATTCGGTGAAGCAGGAGCCGCGGTGCCGTCGGCCTTTTGTGGGACAGGTTGTTGTAGGTCTCGAGATCGCGACGCGCTCAGCCAGAGCGCCATAACGATGGCGGCCGCCGCCGCCACGCCCGCCGCCAGGTACACCCATCTGCGCACTGTTGATCGGGCGCTTGCGAACGGCACAGTCATAGTCGAGTGTTGCTCACGGAAGGCCGCAAGCAGCGCGGTTTCAACGCCCCTCGGAGCTTCTTCAACCGCTTCGGCTACCCGTCGCAGCCCGGTTGTGAGCGCCCGCTCATCAGCGAGCCGCGTCGCACAACCCGCGCACGACGCCGCGTGCGAGAGCGCCTTCTCGCGCAGAGAAGCATCCATCATTTGATCTCTTGCCAGATCGTTGACCACACTGTTTAGCTCGTGACAGTTCATGCGAAACACCTCGCCGGTTTGACTTCCTCTGAAGCCGAGCTGCGAGCACGCGTAGCACGAAGCCGCTCCAGGAGAAGCGCCCGCGCTCGGTGAAGCCGCGACCGCACCGTGCCTACTGCGCAGCCAATCACACCGGCCGCTTCGACGTAGCTCATCTCGTGCAGCTCGCACAACACAATTGCCTCTCGATAGTGCGCTGGCAAAACAAGAATCGAATCACGCAGCTCCTTGATCGTCTCGTTTCGCGTCAGGTCCCCGAGCGGATCACCTTCGGCGATCAAAGCATCGTGAGTGATCGCACCATCCACCTGGGGGTCCGCCAACTGAACAAACAAACGGTCCCGTTCAAGCCTTCGCAAAACATGATTGCGTGCGATCCCGTACAAGTACGCAGCCAACGAGCCTCTGTTCGGATCAAACCTCGCGGCTTCACGCATCAGAACCATGAACACTTCTTGAGTCACGTCCTCGGCCACCGTTTGAGACCCGCTCATCTGAAGCGCGAACCTGTAGACGCCGCCTTGCCGCCGCCGATAAAGCATCGTGAACGCGTCTTCATCTCCGGCCATCATGAGCCGCAGCAGGTCCGGATCGCTGGGAGTCGTTTGCAGAGTCATCTTTTGTCTGTGAACGGCCAGCCCGCCTGCTGACATTATTGATTCACGCCGGCAGGTTGGAAAGTTCCAAAAGGTGGGAGAGACCGGATGTTTCAACCCGATGCGCACGCGGGCATCACGCAGGCGAAGTGCGACGCAAAGCGAGCCGGTGGCGATCGAGCGCATCGCCACCGGACCCATACATGAACAAACATATCTTCACAGCGCGGGAAACGAGCTCATCTATTCTTTCTCGGCAGGCTTCTCGCCCTCGGCGGGCTTCTTTGCGACAGACTTCGGCGCCGGCGGAGGCTTGGGTGTCCAGTATTCACCTCCCGTCTTTGCCCACTCTTTCGACACGTAGCTCATCTTCGGGCTGAATGAGTAGATGGACGTCTCGGTGCTGATAACCGAATCCGCCAGCAGCTTCTGCCGCTTTCTGGCGTTCTCTTCGCCCATGGCTTCCTGGACCGCTCTGCCAACCGCCGGATTCGGGTCCATCTCGGCTAGCGATTTCCGGGGTGTAAAGATCAGATAGGTTCCGTTCGGCATGCCCGCCCTCACCGCGTAGAATACACTGTGGGACTTGGGGTCCGCTTTCTTCACCGCCTCCGCAAGTATCTTTCTTGCTTCCTGGTATTCCTGATCGTGGCCCGGCCTTACCCGCACAGTATTAACCGCGAAGTACCGCATTTGTGAAACGTCGAAGCCGCCTCCAATGGTCAACTCTTCATTCAGAACACAGAGGATGGTTCGCTGGCCGCTCCGGAACTCGGCATCCATCGCGTCCAACCGATCGAAGTCGGCGCTCACTTGCGAGTTCTTCGCGAAATTCTCGCGGTCCTTTTGAAGCGCCGCAAACGAGTCATAGGCACTTACGAACCACGCGTCGGTACCGCCATACGCCGCGGTCATCGCCAAAGAATAGACTGGCCACTTGGCTTTTTGAAACGCGCGAACGTAGCCGGTTTCGAGCTTCTCGTGGGCAGCGCCTCTCCCGGCCTTGATCTCTTCGCGAAAGATCGAAAGCACTTTAGGCGGCCCCGTCGGCGCTGCCTGCTGCGCCGCCGCCTCAAGCGCGGTTGAAACAAACATGCATAAGGCGAACACAAACAACAGACTCTTTTTCATAAGATTCTCCTCCAAACTTTTTCTTCAAGGTTAAGCTGCCTAGTCCTAAGAGGGTGCTTTACGGCCCTCTTTTGCGACGGTCTTCTTCGCAGATGCGCCCTCACGAAGAGTTCCTATCTCTTTTCATCGGTGTTGGCTGGCGCTTTCTTCCTGGCCGGCGCGGGCCCCGGGCTCGACATCGGTTTCAGCGTCCAGTAACCAGGATCGGCGTCCACCCATTCCTTTAACACGTAGCTCAGTTGTGGACTGAAGGCGTAGATGTTGACGTCGTTGAACACGATCGAGTCGCTCGAAAGGCTGGCGATTTTCTTCGTGCCGCTCTCGCCCAACGCGTCCTGATAAGCCTTTCCATGCGGCTGCGGCGCCACTCCGTCTGCCTCCGCGAGAGATTTCCAGGGGATCGCCACAATGTAAGTCCCCACCTGTGCGCCTCCCGTCACCTGATAGACCGCCATGTTCTCATCCACCTTTGCCTTCTCATGCGCGGCTTTGATGATCTTGCGCGCTTCTTCGAATTCGCTCACGTGACCGGGTCTCACACGAATGGTCTCGACTCTCATAAAACGCGAGCGCACTATGTCAACTGGCCCGTTGTAGCTGAGGTCCGGGCGCAGCCGCGCAAGCATATCTCGCTGGGCTGAGTGATAGTCTTCGCCGGCGTGGCGCGTTCGATCGAAGTCGGCTTTGTAGGTCTCGCCGATTTTGTCGAGGTCTTGCTGGGCTTTGCCAAACGCCGCGAATGAATCGAAGGGCCAGAAGTACATCACTTCGTTTTCGTTTCCAGCTACCGGGACCAGCGCCAGGCGGTGATGCGGCGACTTCGCCTTGGCCCAGATTCGGACGGTAGCGTTTGCTTCCATCGAGTGCGCTTCCATCATTCCGGTCTTGATGTCCTCGCGCACTATCTGAAGCACCGGGGGCGGTCCGGGCGGGCCCGTCTGAGCAGCCGCCTGAAGGCCGAACAAGCAAACCACGCACATCGAAAACAAGAATCTCTTTTTCATCGTCACCCTCCTTCGGGTTGTTTGGAATAAAGTTGAAGGGAAAACACAGAATCGCATCCGAAGCGCAGCGTTTCCAGCTTCCACGGTTATGTGCAGAGTCCTCGATGCCGCCCGGTTAATCCTTGACCCCGACGGATCGAGAAATGATTAGCGTGTCTGCTGTGCGAACACCCAGGAGCCGGGCTTCAGCGGGAATGACTAGTGGGTCTACAGCGGGTAGGATTATATCACCAGGTCTGCTTGTCGCAACTTAGCTTCTTCGTTATTCGAAAGTCCCCTTTCTACAGAACAAGGTCGAACCCGCTGTGCGCGGTTTGCTCTGGAACGGTGAAAGATCTAATCACCAGCAAGTGTCCGGCGCTCGCCATTTCAGCGCAAGTGAACGGGCGACGACGGGCTTCAGACGAATGTTCCCACCGTCAACCAGAGCGTGAGTCAGGCCTCGAATACGTGTGTGCTAAGCGCCTTGTCGTGCAGACCCTGTTTCTGGTCGTCAAAGAGTGGCCAAAGATAAAGAAGGAAGCACAGACTCCCTAACACTTGCTTAACAAGCTCGCGCAGGAATGCCTTGCCGAATCCGAGCGGCTGGCCGTTTAAGTCAAGGCACTTGATCTTCATCCATCGCTTTCCGAGCGTCGCCCCGTCTCGGCCGAGCAGATACACGTTGTACAGCCACACGATCAATGTGCCCACAAATATCAGCGCATAGCCAAGAAAGAACATGCCTAAAAAAGCACCCGCAGCGTCGTCGCTTATCCGGCCGCTTGCATCCGCCGAGGACGCCGCGCCAACCATCGCGATCGCAAACAGAATCCAGCCGGGAACAGTCCCAACGAATACGACCAGCCCGTCGAGCAACGCCGCCACGAACCTTTTACCCATGCTTGCGTAGGCGAACTGAGGCGGCGCACCATAAGCTCCCGGCTGCGCGCCGTATCCAGGTGGCGGCGCACCATAACCTCCCGGTTGTTGATATCCGTAAGACATGATCAATTCCTCCCTTTGCTGGATTGCAGTTCGAGTCGCCGGAGGCCCAAGCCTGAGCGCGTCTCATAAACTTTTCATTATCGGGGTAGGGCCTTGCAGCCGCGCGATTATATATAGCGAAACTGCACGCCGCAAACTGTTTTTGAGCTCGACAAACCCGAGTCTATGAGAATGCGTTGCGTGTATCGTTGCGCCTATCCACCACGACGCTGCCCGACTTGATCACAACCGCCGCGTGATTCACCCCGAAAAAGTAAGGTATCTGCCGGTAGTCGGGGCACTCGAACACAACCAGATCGGCTTGCTTGCCTGCCTCTAAGGATCCGAGCCGGCCTCCGCAGTCAAGAGTGTAAGCGGCGTTGATCGTAGCAGCAGTGATCGCTTCCGCTGGAGTCATTCGCATTTGGGTGCAGGCTATCGAGAGGACCATCTGCATCGACGGCGTCGGCGAGCTGCCCGGATTGAAATCAGTGGCAAGCGCTACGGCGATACCTGCTTCGATCATCGCCCGCGCGCGCGCATAGCGAGTGAGCCCAAGATTGAATACCGCTCCTGGAACCAGCACTGCGATGACTCCGGCTCGCGCAAGCGCGGCAATTCCAGCGTCATCGATCCACTCGAGGTGATCGGCGGTCGCAGCCCCAAGCTCCGCCGCGAGACGGGCGCCTCCGCTTAGACTCAGTTGCTCTGCGTGTAGACGAACGCCCAGTCCGAGCTCTTTCGCGCGGACGAGCACCCGGCGCGATTCATCGACGTTGAATACATGCGATTCGCAAAAGACGTCCGCGTAGCGAGCGAGACCTTCGGCGGCGACTCGTGGAAGCATTTCGTCAATCACCAGCCGTATGTAGTCCTCGCGCGCGCTGCGATACTCGTCCGGGATTTCGTGCGCGCCGAGGAATGTGGGAATCAGTTCAAGCGGCGTCTCGGCGTTCAGCCTTTGAATCACCCGCAGGATCTTCATCTCATCTTCGACGGTGAGGCCGTAGCCGCTCTTGGCTTCGACGGTCGTTGTTCCGTGCTCGAGCAGCCAGTGCATGCGCGGCAAAGCCATCTCGAACAGTTCGTCTTGTGAAGCAGCGCGAGTCTTTCGCACCGTCGAGCGGATGCCTCCGCCTTGCGAGGCGATCTGCTGATAGGTGAACCCCGCCGCGCGCATCTCGAATTCGTCCTCTCGGGTGCCGGCGAAAACCGGGTGTGTGTGGGCATCAACGAAGCCGGGCATAACAACTGAGTTGCGCGCGTCAATACGCAGAGCGTCCGGGCGGGCTTGCGGCTTGACCTGGGAAGCGGCTCCCGTGGCCACTATCACGCCATCACGCGCGAGCAGCGCGCCGCCTCTGACAATGGCAAGCTCGCGCATCTCGGCGCCCGTGCGCGGACGCGCTGGACCCGCGAGCGTGACAAGCTGGGAAACATTCTCGATGAGGAGTTCCGCCATCTCTGATTAACCTAACGCAGTAGCCCAGTCCGTGGCCACCGCAGCAGCTTAATATGACTCGGTTTCCCATAGCCTAGGCGTTCACGAGACTGTGTCAAACTCCGGGAATACCACCCCACGGCAGTGGGTGGGATTCCCGGCCTCTTCACAATCCCGCTAGCCGGAGGACGAGAGCTGCACATCCTCACCGTACTTCTTGCCCAGCGCCTTCAAATAGGTTTCGATCGAAGCCGTCGGACTGAAAAACACGCGCGACATGAACCGAAAGATCGGATTGTAGACTTCTCCGTTTTCGGTGATGGTGACGCGGCTTCCGCTGCCGCTCGCTTGCAGATCATAGGTCCAGGTCCCGCCAAACGGCCGGTCGGGATCGGCGATTCGCAACACCAATCGCGACGGCGGGTTCGCCTCGACCGTTTCGAGCGTCATCTTCCCGTTCTTTCCATCTTCTCGCCAGACTCTATGACCGTCGCGATCGGAGATCACTTCAACGCTCTTGACGTCGGCTCGCCACTGTGGAAACGCGGCGCAGTCGGTCATAGCTTGCCACAGAACTTCGGGCGGTTTGTTGATGACGGTTGTCCTCGATGCCGAGTGACCTTTTGGCATGAGAGAACCGATGATAGCCACCACCGCGATGAGCGCCGCGATGACCCCAACCACAATCAGAAACCATTTCATTTCTTTCTCCTTCCATGGGCGTCCCTGGGAGCGCAGGCATCCTTGCCTGCTCGTAGCCTGCTCTTACAGCAACCGGGATTTCCTTGCTTGAGCAGAAGCGGGCAGGCAGGGATGCCTGCGCTCCCAGGCCATTGTGTCCTCCCCCGCTTCTGTGATTATATTGTTCGCCAACAGACAATCAATGGAGGCGCTTGAATGAGCTTTACAAGAATGGACCAGGGCAAGATCGAAGACTGGATGGCAATCGGTCAGGCGGTCACCCAGCGGCAGGCGTCGATGCCCCGCATCATCAAGGCGATGCTGCTTCAACTCGAAGAGCAAGTTGACGGCTTTGCGGTAAACCAGCTCGATCACAGCTTGCAGACGGCTACCCGCGCGCTTCGCGACGGAGCGTCGGAAGAGATGGCCGTCGCGGCGTTGTGTCACGACATCGGCAAGGTGATTTCAGTTGAGAACCACCCGGCAATTGCCGCGGAAATTCTGAGGCCTTACGTCTCGCGCGAGACCTACGAGGTCATTCGCACGCACCAGGATTTTCAGGGGCGGCACTACTACGCACTGATGGGCAAGGACCCCGACGCGCGACGGCAGTATGCGAACGAGCCGTGGTACGAGATGGCTTGCGTGTTCACCGACGGATGGGACCAGTCATCATTCGATCCTGAATACGACACGCTTCCGCTGTCGCACTTCGAGCCGATGATCGATCGCGTCTTCGCAAGTCCAAAAAGAGAGCTGGCCCAAAGCGCATAGACTCGTTGGTTCTTTTGAGCCCGAGCTAACAACTACCGAGAGGTTTCCAATGTTGAGCTTCACCGTCAGAACGAGCATTACGCTGCTTGCCGGCGCTTTGTCCCTGGCGTGCGGGACTCCGCCAACTGTAGTTTCAACGAACGCGCCGCAGGCTGCCGCACCGCAGGCTGCCGCGTCAAGTTCGCAGGGTGAGCTTCGATTAAAGGCCCCTGATGGCTGGGTGAGCGAGCGGCCTTCATCGAGCATGCGCGTGTCGCAATATCAGCTTCCAGCCGCAGAGGGCGACGCAGAAGCAGCGTCGCTCGTCGTGTACTACTTTGGAGCGGGCCAGGGCGGCTCGGTGAACGCCAACCTCGAGCGTTGGATCGGTCAGATGCAGCCACCCGATGGCCGTCCGTCACAGGATAAAGCTAAGACAGAAACGACAAGCGTCAACGGCATGAAAGTCACGCTGTTGGATGTCGCCGGCACCTACGCCGGAGGCGATATGGGCGGAGGCGGAACCGCTCAAAGCAAGCCGAACTTTCGCATGCGCGCGGCGGTCATCGAGACTCCAAAGGGAGCGTATTTCATCAAGCTGGTCGGGCCGGAGAAGACCGTGGCCCGGTGGGATCAAGCCTTCCACGAGTTCGTCAGGTCCGCAGAGTTCAAAGGATGAGCCTTATCAAATGGCGGCTTCTCTTGAGAAGATTTCGCCGTTGGATAGTCGTCGCGCTGGCCACACGACAGACTACACGCGCGAGAACCAAGTTGATTCTCGCCCTGTTGATTTTCGCCCTCGCCTTCGCAGTCCGCTCTCTCCACGCAGTTGATCTTGCTGCCTTGATGTACACGACCGAGCAGCCCTTCAACGGGCTGACTGAGGGCTATGACCTCAGGGCCGTCTCCATTCTAAGAGGCGAAGGTGTACTGGGCCCTTACAACATCGATACCTCAGATACGAAATGGCTGACGCAAGCGCCCGGATATTCCATTTTCCTCGGCGGCGTCTATGCAATACTTGGACGAGATTTCTTCAAACCCCAGCTTGTTCAAAACGCCGTCAACTCGCTCTCGGCAGTGTTGATTTTTCTGATCGCCGGTTCGCTCATAAGCTGGCGCGTGGGCGCCGTCGCGGGCGTGCTTGCGGCGCTGTCTCATCACCTTGCTCACATATCGAATTTCATCCTCCCCGATGCGATGCACGCGCTTCCGGTGCTTGCGGCCATCTATCTTCTGGTGATAGCCCGCCGCGCGCATCACTCGTACTGGCTTTACGCGGCGGCCGGATTGATGATCGGGCTTGGGTCGTGGCTCAGAGCGCAAACGATTCTGCTGGGATTATTCCTGGTCGTGATGCTTGCGATGATCAACACGCGGCGATGGCTTGTGGTGAAGCGCGTTGCGGTGACGGCGATAATTTCGCTTGTTGCGATAGCTCCTATCACGATTCGGAACTATGTGGTATACGGCGAGTTCATCCCCATACAGGTTGGGCTGGGGATTCTTCTCTGGGAGGGCATAGGTGACGCGAGCGGCGATAGATTCGGGGCCGTGAAGCAGGACACGGAAGTAGCGACGCAAGAAGCTGAGTTGTATGGCGACCCACGCTACGCGGGATCGTGGACCACGCCAGACGGCATAAAGCGCGACCGCGATAGAACGAAGCGAAGTCTCGGCATCGCCGTGCGCTATCCGATCTGGTACGCGGGAGTGATGATGCATCGATGCGGCGAGATGCTGAAGTATTCCGCGCACGCGCCGCTGGTGCTTACGGTCTCGCAAGCGAGGTCCGAACAACGCTCGGCTCCGATCAAGCGAGTCTGGAGCGAAATAACACCGGACGACTCCAGCCTGGCCGTTGGCGAAAGCATCTTCTGGATGCGGCCGGTCGTGAGAGGACTTCAGCGAATCGCGAAAGAGACCATGCTGGGCTTCATCATCATCGGCGCGATTATTCTGTTTGCGGCAAGCTGGCGCAGGGCAATGTTCATTTCGATTGTGCCGCTCTATTACTTCTTGTTTCAGTCGGCTATGCACACCGAGTTTCGCTACACGCTGCCAATGCAGTATTTCGTATTCGTGTTTGCCGCGACGGTATGGGTGCTGATTTGCGTCGGCGTGCCGAATGTCATTAAGTCATTCTTCGATAGAAAAGTGAACCGCGCGCCGGCTATCCATTGAACCCCACGGGAGCGGAATAGTAATGGACTGCCTCCTCATATATTGGTGACCGTCCGTTTCAAATACTTCGTGAGTCGAGCCCCCGACATGCCGGTGCAGTAGAGCGCAGCCGCCGCGCATATAAACAAGAAATAATGCATTGGCAGAGTATACCGGTAGTCTATACCGAAGGGCGCATGACTTAATAAATAGTAAACCGGGACCGCGAGCACTATCAGGAGCGTCCGCCACTGGCCAGCCAGTGCCAGAAGCATTATGCCCGTGACGATTAGCAATCTCATATAGGAGGTCTTGAAGAGGTTCTGCTGCAGCGCCCTGATAACTGCGCGCGGCGGACGAGTCCACTGGTAAGGAGTAGGCCCAAGTTCGAACAACTCGGTCCGGCCTAACTTGATAGAGGTTTTGCTCGCTTGTCTCGCATGGTAGCTGATCGCAACCCCGGTGGCGGTTTGATGGCCGCTCGCAAAAGGAATCTCAACAACCGGGATCGCATGCCCGGGTGTCGGAGGGGGTTCGCTTTGTCTCTCGATAGAGCCTGGCTCTTTACTGTTGATAGCGCTTGGTTCCGGCGCCTTCAACAGTACTTCTCGTCCTAACGTAACTCGTTGGTCAGTACTCTTGGCCTCGATAGCCGCTTCTCCTTCCTCAAGTTCGGCTGAGATCTTAAGTATGTAATCAGTGTGCTTCTTCAAAGAACTAGGCGTGCTGAGAAGCAAAGTCTCGTCCGCCCGCCCCGACCCTGAAAGAACAACCTCCTGCCCGTCGTTGGCAAGCGAACCTGCTGCTTTTTGTGAGATTGGGCTGCTCATCCAGTCTTCTGCTGTGATGGACGATATTGGCTGAATCCCGGATGGGACTTCGGTGTTATGTCCAAATGATGGGGTCCAGGAAACGCTAGG
The DNA here is from genome assembly GCA_038040445.1 of Acidobacteriota bacterium. Lineage (NCBI taxonomy): Bacteria > Pseudomonadati > Acidobacteriota > Blastocatellia > Candidatus Onstottus > Candidatus Onstottus frigus. The sequence goes on from JBBPIG010000008.1 coordinate 14,493, forward strand.
AGCTCTGCTGGTGCGAGATGTCAAAGCGGTCGTACGAAAGTCATTGTATCTCACCATGAAAGCCATGCGCTGAATCATGACGCTGACCGCCCATGTGGGATTGGCGCGGAGAACCGCAAGCGCTCTAGCAACGCGCGAATAGTCTCGGTCTATTCCATCTGGGACCCAAAGGCTTTTTCTATAGTCGCGCCTCCCGTGCCATTCCGCATCCTTGATACACACGCCCTGGTCGTAAGCGGCCATCCCGAGTCTGCCTTCAGCATCGTACTCGCCGATGCCTTCGACAAGTAGCACCCCGCTTGCTAGCGTCACCGGCACGAAGCGGTGAAATACAACCCAGTTGCGAATCGTTATAGGTGAAATGACAATCGCCATCGCACAAACAAGCGCTGCTGAGTAGCTCAATCGCTTGCCGCGCTCGAATAACACCGCGATCACCAGAACGAGAAAGGGCGCGAGCAGCAGCGCATTAGACCTCAGCCAACAAGACAGGCCGAGCATAGCGCCAGCGGAAACTACAGTCACCAGACGCGGTCGTTTGTATGCCCTGATGAACAGATAGATTGCAGCTAAAATCGGTAAGATATAGAGAGTGTCAGGGGAGAGCCATAAGGAGTGGTAAGCAAGGTGTGGTGAAATAGCTGCGATTACGCCGGCGATAAACGCTATGGCAAGCGGAAACAACTGGGCGGCGATCAAAAGGATGAACACGTCAGCCAGAGCGGCAAAGAGAATTTGCAGGAGCCTGAGAGCGGCGTAATATCTGTCTGGCGTATCATTACCGTAAATTGCCACAAGCAAGATGGAGTACCCGGGAGGATGAAATAGCATTCGCGCGTCGCTAGGATCGACCGGCTTGCTGGGGAACAGTAGACCTCCGTCATTGAACATCCTCTGCTTCTCTTCTTCGTAGTTGTAGACAAGATTGGTGGCAAGCGATTGCTCGTGAAGAACCTCGCCGCGCATATCTTGAAAGTACAGAAGCCTGACCGCCACAGAAAGAAGAAGCACCGCTGCGCACATAAGGCCTAGCCACCGCCGGTGGCGTCTTTTCCTGAGGCTGCCCTCTGACTCAGATTTCGCAAGCTGCTCAGACAACCAGACTCTTACACTGTTAATTCGTCGCGCGGACATATCTTTAGATTGTATAACGAACTTTGCTCAAACATCCCGCTGACCCGGTTTTGGATTCGAGACAATTGTCGGCAACCTCGCGCTCAGGCGTTTTTCCCGTTCAGCGGGAAATGTTTTACTTGCGGAGCTATGATAGGCAGCTCACTGACCGAAGTGGATATTAAGTTCAGATCAATATGCCACCCGTATCAAGCATCCTCCTTGCTTCATCGCGATAGGGATGAGCCAGAGACTGAATCGTGGAGTCTCCGCGCGCGATTTCGGCTGACGCATCCTGCCAATACAGGAGCCTGACGGCTAAGGCATCCGCGTCAGGTCCGTCTCAGCAGCGATGAATCCGAAGGCGGGCCAGTACTTGCCCGAGGTGATCTTTTGAAATAGCTCTTTCGCCTTAGCCTTGTCGCCGTTGTAAAGATGCCAGTTGGCGAGGCCGTACCCGACAGTCGCAATCTCCAGATCGGTCATCTTGTCGTTGATCAGCTCGGCTTCCTTCTTCAGCCCCTTGTAGAACAACAGCCGGTCAAAGTAGGACCTGTTCTCTTCGACCTTGAGATCGGCCGTGATGCGATCGAGCACCTTCGCGGCGTCTGCGTCTTTCTTTTGCCGGCGATAGCTCATGTAGAGCCAATCGGAAACGGCGATCAGCGAATCGTCTTTATCGACCACCGCCCGGCACCTTTCGTAAGCCGCCGCCGCCTTGTCGAATTTGCCTTTCAGATAGTAAGCGAGCCCCAGGTGATACCAGATGTCATAGTTCTTATCGTTGAGGCGGGCGGCTCGCTCCATATCGGCGACAGCCTTATCGAACTGCCGAGTGGTGATGTAGCGGTGCCCGCGGTGGCGGTATAGCATCGCGTTATTCGGATCCAACTCGAGTCCTCGCGTGTACGTGGCTATCGCATCACGATAGCGCCATACGGTAGATTGCGCGCGGCCGAGAGCAATCAACAACTCGATGTTCTTTGGATCAGCCGCGAGCTTCTTCTCGGCTTCGGCCACTACACCTTTCTCATCAGGCTGCGAATAGAATTTCGCGCCTCGGGGCGAAACAGCTTCGGGTTGGCCCTGCGTCTGGGCCTCGCACACAAGCACAAGCCAAAACATCATCGTCATTGTTGCACGCGTTAATCGAAGGGTCATCTGGCACCTCATAGCCTCAGTCAGGTTAGCCTCGTCTGGGCGAACCACCAAGCCCACCTGCCGCTGTGGCCGGTGAGTTGAACCCTGAAAAGCCGTCATGCCGCCGCGGTCAGCAGCGGATTGTTAGGCACTCGGCGGGCCAGAACCCTCACCGGACTTCCGCCCGCCAGCAACGCCAAGGACGAGGGAGAAGACGAGGAAGACGAGGGAGAGGACGAGGGAGGCGACATTGAGCGGCTCCCCTTTTATGACGGATTTCACCGTTGGAACGAGAAACAGCACGCCGGCGAGTGCGAACAGAATGGTGACGAGCTTATTCTTCCAGACCTTCATGCATTGGCCTCCTGATCACGAACACTCCTGGGGTTGATTCCTGACCCAACCCGCGAGACTGGCCGCAAGGATGGTTGACGTGGTCATTCTTGTCTCCGTAGTTCTCATTGTACCGCGCGCCGCCTAACTCTTTTTTTGCACGGAACCGCTTAACGCGGATATTAAGTCTGGATGGTCAACTCGTAGCTGCAGACCGCGATCCTATCTCCTGGCTTTACAGTCGCGCTCTCGCCAGCGGATATTTCACGGCCATCGTTAATCACGATCGGATTGGCTCCTTTGCAAGTGACGGCGTACTCGTCGCCCTGCTTCGATAACGTCGCGTGCTGGCGGCTCACTTCGAGGTCGCCTTCCAATCTCAGATCGACAGCGACATGCCGCGAGCCTCGCCCGATGGTTATCTCGTCTTTGAAGAACGGCCGCACATCGGGCAGAGCAGCTTCGGCGCCCGGCACTTTGCGGTTGACCCGTACTGAGAAGCTCGCAACGGCAGGTTCGGCAGACTCAGCAGGTTTGCGGGCGCGCACGATGGTAGCCTCATCGTCGACCTTCTCAGTCACCGTGACCAACTCCGCAGGCGCGGGCGCAGCTCGCTTGCGTGGCTTCACCATCGTCTTCTGTGCTTCGGTGTCCCAGACGTGCTGCACGCGGAAGCGGCCCGCTTCCAATCCCGGATCGACGCGAAGCTCAACGGTCAACGTGCGAGTTTGAAAATCGTTGTCGCCGGCAAGCTCTTTTGCGCGTTCGGAGAGCACGTGATGAAGCCCGCGTTCGAGACCTTCGCGCTTTTCGCCCTGCCACTCCCCATCGTCCGCCGGGCTCATGAAGACAATGTATTCGCGGGGCACATAAGTCGGTCCGCCCGGCGGGGTAAACATCTCGCGCTGCATGGAAGCTTCTATCTCGCGCGCCACAGCGACCAGAAAGTCGTCCCATTTGGACCTCGGCTTCGGCTCTCCTTGCTCGTCGAGGTCTTCCTCGCCGTCGATCCATTTCCTGAGGTTCTCTATCCAAGCTCGCATGACTGTCCTCCGAGGGTTTCGGGTTCAGGGTTCCGGGTTTCAGAGTTAAGGGGTGGAGTTCACGGTTCGGGGTTCAGAGTTAAAGTCGGTGGGCTTCCTCAGCGAACCTTGAACCTGAACCTTGAACCTTGAACCTTGAACCCTGAACCCGGAACCCGGAACCCTGAACCGTCTAGTCCAACTTCACGTACTGGCCATCTACCCAACCGCTGTCTGGAGCGTTGTCGGGAGGGCTACCGGCCCACTCCAAGACTTTGACTCGCCGCCATCCTCCACGCTCTTCAACGATCCGAACTCGCGTTCCGGCTGGAAGAGAAACGAGCACCGCGCCCGCCGGATCGCTTCGCAGGTTGACGTTTTGCGCGCCGCCAATTCGCCCGTCCTTCGCCTGCGAACCCGAGAACGGGATCCAGGGCTTCTTCTGATCGGCAAAGTGATAGTAGGTAGACGCGGCAAGTCCGATCAGCGCTGCCGCTAAAAAAATGATGAACACTCGCCGCAACCACTCCGAGCTGATTACAACTCGCAGCTTGCTCAACAAGCCTTGTTCGGCGCGGAGTGTCTGTGCGCTCGTCTGCCTCGCGCGCAGAGTCTTGACGGCGTGACCCTCTCCGGATGATGCAACCGCTACTACTGCATTGCCGTCGCGCGTCTGAATGCGGGGACCGGTCGAAGGTTCGGCGGCGTTCCGAGACCCAAAAGTTTGAGTCGCAAATGAACCGGCATCAGAATCAACGTGTTCCCCCGCTCCCCGGCTCCCCGGCTCCGCGGCTCCCTCATTCGCCAGGCGATGGTAACCGGCGTGACCTGGCAACTCGACAACTATTCTCGCCTTCTGTGGGCGAATGATTTCGCGAGGCACATTCGCCAGCGTTTGGAAGTTGGGAAGCGGGGCAGCCTGCTCAACCATGCTCGTGGCGCTCAAGCGCGCCCGTACTATCGTGGCCTCGTCGTCAACCTCCTCGCCGATGTCTCCAGCCAATCGGACCTTCGCCAGGTTTTCCCAGAACTCCTCCATTGATTGATAGCGGTCGGCGACTCGCGTCGCGGTTGCCTTGGCCAGCACCGCCAGCAGGCGCCCGGACCACGGTTCAGACGCAAGCCCCACGGGAAGCTCGCCGATCGGTTGTCGCGAAAACTGGCGCGGCGCCCGCCCGGTCATCGCGGTGTAGATCGTCTTTGCAAGCGAATAGACATCGGCCGACGGGGTGAGCTTTTCGTTCGCGTCATCAGCCCTGACATCGGGATGATGCTCGGGGGGAGCGTAGACGTTTGTGCCGACACGGGTGATCTCGCTGGCGTCATCGTGAGTCATCTTGGCGACGCCGAAGTCGGCGATTTTCAACACACGGCGGTCCGCGGACAGCAGCAGGTTGTTCGGCTTGATGTCGCGATGAATGACTCGCTCGCTGTGCGCATAGGCGAGCGCCTCGGCCACTTGCTGAAAATAAAACAGCGCGTCGTCTAGACCGACCGGCCGGCTGCGGCACAGTGACCACAAATCTCCCCCGGGCATGTACTCGAGCACGATGTAATGAAAAGGCACGCCTTCAAGATCGGCGGCGGTGCCATGGCCGAGCCTGAGAATTATGTTCGGGTGCCGCACGCGGTCCAGCGCGATGGCTTCGTTCTGAAAGTTCTCAACCAGCGTCTGTTCCAGCTCCGGGTCGGGCGTTCCCTGAAGCGAGGTGTTTAGCGACTTGATGATCACCGGCTCACCGTCGCCCAGTTGATCGTACGCAAGAAAGATCTCAGCATAGCTTCCGCGTCCCAGGCACCGCTCCACTAGGTAACGATCGTCAACCACGCTGTTGTCTAGTCTAAGTTCAGGCACGGATCGGTGTCGAAGATGAGGATCGAGGATAGATGATCGCGTGCGATCTTCGATCTTCGTCCTCTATTCTCTATCTTCGATCCTCCTTATCGTCCGTCATTCATCGTTCCGCGTTCATTCTTGCGTCGTTCTTCGGCGTAGCGCGACAGCGCTGAAGCGGCTTTGGACTTCTCGCCCATCGCTTCATACGCCGCGGCCTGCTGCACGTAAGCATCGTACAACGACGGCTGCCGCGCAGCCGCTTCCTCGAAGCTCTTTGCGGCACTCGCGTAGTTGCGTTCTTCAAGCAGAGCGCGTCCAAGCCAATATAACGCCCGGGCGTTTGAAGGATCGCGCTTGGCTAGCGATTCGAATTCGGCCGCTGCAAATCTATAATCGCCTTTCTCGAATGCCTCTCGTCCGATCAGCAAGGGATCGGCCGCGGCGTTCGTATTCGAATCAGCTTTACGATCCTTGATGAAGTCTGGCGCCCGGAGGCCGGCATAGAATGCTCCGGCGATCAGCACCAGTACAAGCAACGAGTACATCAAGAATCGCGAGCCCGGCCTGCTGCTTTTTGCTTCATAGCGTCCGCTAAGACTGTTGCGGTCGAGCGGGCGGGGCGCTTCGTCCGGATCGGGCCGCGCGCGGTTGAATTCGACCTGAATACGGCCGCCGCGCTCCGGAATTCGCGAAGCCGCCGCAGCTCCGGCGCTCACCGTGCGTTTATCATTCCGCTCGGGGCGCTCGGGCATTCCATCATCAATCGCGATGATCGGGGTCTGGCGTGCGCGGCCCATTTGCACGACGACGGCGGTTAGATTGTCGTCGGCGCCGCGCTGGTGAACTATTCGCTTCAACTCGTCAGCCGCGCGCTGCGGGTCCTTGTGCTCAGCCAGCACCCGCGCGATCTCTTCGTCGGACAAATGACGGTAGATGCCGTCGCTGCATAAGAGGAACCGCGCGCCGTCTCGAGCATCGATCGATTTGATCTCGACTTCTACCATGCTTTCGACTCCAAGCGCGCGATTGATGATGTTGGTGGCAAGCTCGGCTGCCTGTTCGCCAATCATTCGACCGGCTCTGATGTCGTCGTTCAAATCAGTATGATCGACCGTCTCGCGGTGGAAGCGCCCGTTTTCCAAACGGTAAACCCGGCTGTCGCCGACGTGAGCTACAGTGACTCGGCCGCCGTCGATGTGTATCAGCGCGACGGTCGTCGCCATTGTTTTATACGCCGGATCGCTCTCAGCCAGCTCGAACACATCGCGGTTGGCAAAGTCGATCGCGCGGCGTATGAGTTCGGCCGAGGGATCTTTTTTGGAGTTGTGGCTGATGGCTTCTTCGATTGTATCGGCGGCAGTCTGGCTGGCGATTTCGCCTGCGCGCTGACCGCCCACCCCGTCGAACACGGCGAAAAGGCCTCGCTCGGGAATCGCCAGAAAGCGGTCCTGATTGACCGGGCGTTTGGGGTTCAACCCGCGGTCACAGATGTAGCCGACTTTGAGGTCCATAGGTCTCTTAGATGCCGCGAGAATAGATACGCTGGCCGTCAGCCGCTCGTTCGTCGCGTCGAAGCATTTGATTACTCCCCTAGCATCTTAGCACTCCGCAACTGACCGCGTGAACGACGATCAAATGGTGGTGCAAGAGACGATCTTCATTGTCCTATGCCCGGTGTATAATGCCGAGGTGACCGAAGACCCCCACAGCGAAATTGTTATCATCAGCGAGCCTATTAGCACACAGCGCGTAGCCGAGATGGCGGCCGAACGGTTCGGCGATATGGTTAAGGCAGTCGTGGACACCAACCGGCGACTGCTTGCGCTAGGCGGGGAACTGCACTCCGATGAGGAGGCCGCGCTATTGGAGCTGGGTTCAACACAAGCAGACCTGTGGGGTATAAACATCTATCCGGACCAGCAAAGATCAGAATGGATCGAGTTTGACTCCCTCATCAACATCAGGCCAAGACTCGGTAATCGCTCCCGCGGTGTAGAAGACGCCGGCACGCGACAACTGATCTGCGAGATCGTCGATTCCCTCATACGATGAAACCACTAATCCATAGAGAGCTTGCCGATGGACGGTGGTTTACGTTCTCGATATCTGAACAACTGGGCAATGTCGGAAGCGAGTTCGAGCGTGCAGCAAACGCGTTTGAGCGAGGAAACCACGAGCGCTTCGAAAAGGCGTTTGAGCGAATGCTCGAGCTGCTGGACCTCACGGTGGAAGACCCGAAATGGCGAACAGCCTGCCGCCTGCGCGAACTGCTCCGATTGCGCGAGGAGGTGTGCGATGTCTTCCACGGCAATGAAATCTATGGTACGTCAATCGAGACCTTGAAGAAGTACTTCCTGTACTTCGGCATCGCCGCCAGAGCTGATCGATGACAGCCCCGATGTTTCGGTGGTGCTCTTCCTCGCGCAGTTAAGTCGCGCGCGGCCGACAACGCTGTCGTATGACAATTGAGGCTGATAAGGCCGTGTGCTACGATGGCGGCACATCAAGGAAACAAAACCATGTCTACCGCCGAACTAGTCGATTCACAGGTAGCGTTCTCGCCGTTGCTGCGTCACTACACGCTCGGCGAGTTTTGGGAGTTGCCCGAACCGCCGGACCGTTGGCACTACGATCTGATCGGAGGAGTTCTCTATATGGTCCCACCGCCCGATCCTCCGCGCGGCGATCTCGTCTCTAGAATGAATCAATCGCTCGTCGTATTCCTTGACGCGAATGGGAACCTGGGCAGTGTCTACCATCCGCGTGAAGCGATCTACATCGACAGCACCAACGTCGAGCCGGACATGATGTACGTCTCTAGCGAGCTCGCTTCTCGAATGGGGCGGCGGCGAACGTCAGCCGACATCGTGTTCGAATACCTGTCCAAGAGCACGGCGGTTTATGATCGCACCACCAAGGCGGATACCTACCTCGCGCTAGGCGTTCGGGAACTCTGGCTGATCGATCCGACTACACGAACGATCGAAGTGCGGCATTGGACCGCGCCCGTTAGAGATGGTGGTCTGCCTAGATGGGAGGTAGTAGTGTACAGCGAGGGTGAATCAGCGGAGTCGCGGGTCCTATCAGGCTGGCGCGTATCGGTGAACCGGCTGTTCGACGACCTTGTCTAAAGACACTCAATCAAGCCACGTCAGAATTGGCGCCACCGCTCTGTAGCCCTCGCGGTCGGCGATCTCCTCGAGCCGGTCGACCTCGATCTCCCATCGCTCAGCCTCCGACTTCAGCGCGGCTCGCTCGCGGTCACTCACGCCGCCGATCTTCTCGCGTCGCCACAACTCGTGCCGCGCTGCGGTCGAGTACAGCCGGGCGCGCATCAGATCGGGCTCCTCGACGAAACCAAATCGTTGATGCCAGTTCATGCTGGCCTCGTTCGCCGCGTGATAAGCGCTTTTCAAGATCGCCTCGCCGACACTATCAAGCTCATTCATCGCGTCCGACAGCAGAGCCGTCGCGATTCCATGCCGCTGCCAGGCAGGTCGAACGAACAGGAGGTCGAGGATCGAATAGCGCGGCGCGTGCGTGAGCAGCGCGGCGCCCACGATTGAGTCGCAGCCTCGCTCGCGATCGAACCCCATCGCCACCCGAGACGCCAAATGTGGCTTTCCTCGCTCGCCGGCGAAATGACTCCGGATAGCCTTGTCCGCCGCTTCGCAAATCTTCTGTGTCTCCCAGTCACAGTACTCCGTCGAATCGATGAACGCCTCAAGAAATGCCGTCGTCAACTCGGCTGCGTCAGCGCCTGTCGCTCTTCTGAGAACGAGGCTTGTGTTTACGGGTCTCGGCGTAACGGGCATCGCGACGATCACGCCGTGCTCACGCGGCGTGATATGAGCGCGGCCGTCCCAGTACTCGTGCTTCCAGCCGGGCCGCATCGCGAGCAACTCGAACTCTTCAATGCTCATCTGCGGGTGCTCGCTCTTCACAGGCGAATCTTGAATCAAACCGGGCAGGCCACACAACCTCATATCAACGTGTTCGTAGTTCGGCCAACATCCGGGGAGCGCAGACAGGGATGCCTGCACTGGGTAGACCTCCACTTTTGATGAATGGTATTGTCATAATCTCTCAAAGCAGGAGGTAGCCATGGCCAGCCAGCCCAAACAATCGCCCTCGCCGAAGGGCGGCAGCTTTCTAATCGAGGACCGCGCCCCTGAAGACATCTTCACTCCGGAAGACATCACCGAAGAGCAACGCATGTTCGGGCGCACCGCTGAAGAATTTCTACGCAAAGAGGTTGTTCCCCGCGAAGACGAGATCCACGCGAAGGATTACAAGGTTCATCGCGAGCTGATGCGGAAGGCTGGCGAGATCGGGCTGCTGAGCATCGACATACCCGAGAAATACGGCGGGCTCGGATTGCACAAAGTCAGCTCGGCGGTGGTCGGCGAACAGTTCGCGCTTCAGGCTTCATTTGCCGGGACTCATAGCTCGCACGTCAACATCGGCACCCTGCCCATCGTTTTCTTCGGCACCGAGGAGCAGAAGCAAAAATATCTCCCCAGGCTGGCTACCGGTGAGTGGATCGGCGCGTACGCGTTGACCGAACCTCAGTCGGGAAGCGACGCGCTCGCCGCCAAGACCAAAGCAGTGCTCTCGCCCGACGGGCGGCACTACATTCTGAACGGCCAGAAGATGTGGATCACCAACGGCGGCTTCGCTGATCTGTTCACCGTCTTCGCCAAAGTCGACGGCGAAAAGTTCACGGCATTTCTGGTCGAACGCGGGCCGGGTCTGGTCAGCGGGCACGAAGAGAAGAAGCTTGGGCTCGACGGCTCTTCGACGACCGCGCTGATGCTCGAAGACTGTCACGTGCCCGTCGAGAATGTGTTAGGCGAGATCGGCCGCGGGCATAAGATCGCCTTCAACGTGCTCAACATCGGGCGATTGAAGCTGGGCGCGCGATCGGTGGGCACGATGAAGCTTTCGCTTCAGCAGTCGGTTCAGTATGCCAAAGAGCGGCACCAGTTCGGCCAGCCGATCGCCAACTTCGGTTTGATCAAACGCAAGCTCGCCGAAATGACTGCTCTCGCTTACGTCGGCGAGTCGATTCTCTACCGCACGCTTGGAATGATCGACGAAGCTCTCGAGCGAGTAGACAAAGACGACCCAGCTCAAGTGCTCCTCGTTCTCGTGCAGTTCGCCATCGAGTGCTCGATCATCAAGGTGTGGGAGAGCGAGGCGCTCGCCTATGTCGTCGACGAACAGGTCCAGGTGTTCGGCGGCTACGGCTACTCGAAGGACTATCCTGCGGAGCGCGCTTATCGAGACGCGCGCATTGCGCGTATCTACGAAGGCACCAACGAGATCAATCGAATCGTGATCGGCACGCAGTTGCTGCGCCGCGCGGCCGCCGGCGAGCTGCCGCTGTTTGAAGAAGCCGAGCGCGCCGTTGACCTGGGCCGCGCTGCTGATGACACGCTGAATATGACCCGCGCGAACGTCGCTTTCAGCGATGAGCTGCTGCTGGTGAAGGCGGCCAAGGCCATGACGCTGGCGTCGATCGCCGCCGCCAACCAGGCTTATGGCGAGAGCGCTCGCAACGAGCAAGAAGTCATCGCGCTGATCGCCGATATGGTGATCGACGTGTACGCGATGGAGAGCGCGCTGTTGCGGACACAGCGCCTGTTGAACGATCGCGGCGTCGAGAAGTGCCGCGTGCAAGCAGACATCATTCGGGTGTTCGCTCGCGACGCAGCTTTGCGAGTTGAGAGCGCGGCTCGCGCGGTCGCGAGCGAGATCGAAGATGAGAAGTGTGCAGCGTCGATTAGTGAGCTTGCATATCGGTCTCCGATGAAGTCGATAGCGGCCCGCCGCCGCATCGCCGACGCGGTGATCAACACCGGCAGGTATTTCTTGAGTTGATTATCGAAGCGGCTCTCGGAGCGCCGCTGCGACGTGCAGCGCAGCAGCAGGCGGCCTGCGCCGGCTTCGGTCGTGATATATTGAACTTAAATTGAACTTGGGAGTAACCCTAATGAAAACGTTGCAAGAGATCGAGGACGCGATTGAAACTCTGCCGCTGCCGGACCGGTTTCGACTCTACAGCGACTTGCCGCAACTGATCGGTCGTGGCGTTGAGGACCTCGATTGGCAGCGATTGGCAATCGAACACTTCTTCGAAGACGACTCAGCCGACGATGAGGCTTATGATCAAATTTGACGCCGGCGACATCGTTCTCCTGGAGTTTCCATTTTCACACTTGCAGGGACGCAAACGCCGACCCGGATTGGTGCTCGTTAGCGAGGACGCAGATGTATTGCTGGCACGCATCACAACTCAAGCAGCACGGCATTCGTCGGATATCGCATTAGTTCATTGGGCAGCGGTTGGCTTACCGAAAGCTTCGACTGTCCGCCTGACTAAGCTTGCCGCGATTGATCGCCGTTTGGTTCATCGCAGAATCGGCCGGCTGCACCCTGAAGACGCTCGCGCAGTGGCTGAGGCATTGACACAACTCTGTGCGGTCATAGCAGCGGGGCTAAAAACGTAGCTGTGAAACTCGAATCTTGGCGCTTGGAGTTACAAGAGAAGATGAACTACGAACTGTTCACTCGAGTCGCGCTGAATACCGATCTGGCGCAATACCTTGCCAAGATCAAGTTCATGCTGGAAGAGCGATGATGCCAATTACGGAGTGGTGGTCAAAGTACGAACAGCCAGCGTTTTCTTGCGACGCTCCGCTTGACCGCATAGCCGGTTGCCTTTAGGCTTTGACTGTCATGAGCGACACGTTTACGGTGAGTTTGCCGCCTTCAATTCGCAAAGAGCTTGATGCTCTCGCTAAGCGCACAGGCAAGAGCCGAAACCAGGTAGTGCGCGAGGCGGTTCGCCGACAAATCGCCTTGGAGAGGTTCCGCGCGCTACGCGAGCAGCTTGTTCCCAAGGCTCGGGCACGGGGCATCTATACCGACGAAGACGTCTTCAATCTCGTCTCGTGAGAGTCCTCCTCGATACCAACGTCTTGTTCGCCGCCTTTGTCACGCACGGCATGTGTGCGGGCTTGTACAACAAGGATCGAACTACGAAGTCGGCCAGGGTGCTTGGCATGAGTGCGACACATCTCGGGACGTTTCAAGTCGGTTCGCCTCGGAAACGGGGCGAGGGCTTGCGAGTCGGCACAGTGCGCTTTCTGCCGCGCGGGGTGAAGAAAGAAGACTACGCGCGATTGGACTACTTCGACGTCTGGTTTCCGTTGCTTGCCCCAAGCTCAGAGTTGCTCAAGTGGCTGAAGACCCGCGACTGGCCGAGCGAGCAAGCCAGATGGTCGAAGTTCAGAGAGCGCTACGTTGCCGAGATGAACAAGACCGACGCGCGCCAGGCCATCAAGCTTCTTGCAGAGTTAGCCAGAGCTACTCCGTTGAGCATAGGGTGTTACTGCGAGAACGAGTCCGCCTGTCATCGGTCGATACTGCATGAGTTGATCGAACGCGCATCGGACGCTTAGAAGCTCGGCCGGCTTGCTGGCCCTACGAAGTGCGCTGCGTGCGGTCAGCATGTGGATAAACCGCGGATTATGTCATCGAGACTGCTCCGTTTGAAGTCGACCGCTTCTGCAATTGCGTGAAACCGCGCGAGCGACTCGTGCTGAGGGGCACGAAGCGACGTCCAACGTCCTATCTGTTCGGCAAGGTTCACGGGCGAGCCTCCGGCGGAAGTAGGTCCAGAACTGCATCACGAAGCTCTTCGGAGGTGGAGAGGGCATTGGAGACTTCTTCGGAATCGGGATCGAGTGCGTCGTCGTAGCGCATCTCGACTGCGTAAGCGTTTAGTGGAAGCAGCCGTTCGCGGAATCTCTCCAGTTCGGGCGCCTCTTTTGTCGCCAGATTGATCAGCGCGCGCAGGTCATGCGTCCGCGGGTAGTCGACGCCTCGCGACGCCAGCAGTGCCTTCAGCATCTTCGCCGCCGTTTGCTGGGCATGGAAGGCAACCATGTCGAGAGGGGCATCGTGCTCGAATGCGATGCGAGCAATCTTGAGATCGTTTTCGGCCTTTCGGGCAAGGGCTTTCGCCAGGTCAAGATCGCTTTTCATAGAGTACCCTACCCTCCCGAATTGCCCTGGTAGTCACATAGTTCCGGACCCCGGCCCACTCTTCGACCTCCTCAGGCGTTCGCCAGAGAATGTCTATCGGCGTGGAGAGGCCGCCCAGCGCCCGGTAAGCCGAAATGCTCCGTTTGTGGGGGGGCTCCGACGAGTCCTTGATCACGAGGAGATCGACGTCGCTGTCGGGCTTGGCATCCCCGCGAGCTCTACTGCCGAAGAGGATAATGCGGTCAGGATCGATGGCCTCGACCAGCCTGCGGACCATTTCCTGAAGAACGGATTCATCTGCGATGACTTGTACCACGGTCTTATTTTCCCTCCTCGAAGGCGCACTTGGCCAGCAGGTCTCGGGGAATCTTCTTGACCTCAATGTTGTCGGGAATTTTCAGCCCTCTGACGCGGCGACTGCAGTAGATCAACATCGTGTCTTCATGCAGAAAGTTCGTCAGCCATGTTGTTGCTGAGCCACGGACCGTACGCTCGATCTCTGCGAAAACCCGGGCCCGGTGTATAGAGAAAATCAATATCGCTGTCGGGTCAGAAGTCATCGCGAAGTGCCGAGCCAAAGAGATCGAGTCTGACAATGCCCCAACGCCGGCAAAAATCAGACTGTCTCTTTTTGTGGTAGCTCGATGGTCATTTCTCGCTGTTTTCAGCGACTCGCGAATAGTATGCTTTGCGTTCCACGGATCGTCAATTTCAATGGAGTCCCATCGCTCGAACTCGCGATGATTGTTGACCGCTGGAACCCACAGACTTTTCGCGGTGCTGACCTCTGCCGTCTTGTCTTTCTTCAGCTCACCCGATACTTCCACAATCTGATGAAAGAAGACTATGCGTAATTGAACTACTTCGACGTCTGGTTTCCGTTGCTAGCCCCGAGTTCCGCGTTGCTCAAGTGGCTGAAGAGCCGTGAGTGCCGAGCGAGCAAGCGAGATGGTCGAAGTTTAGAGAGCGCTACATTGCCGAGATGAAGAAGACCGACGCGCAACAGGCGATCAAGCTCTTGGCCGAGTTAGCCAGAGCTACTCCGTTGAGCATAGGGTGTTACTGCGAGAACGAGTTAGCCTGCCATCGCTCGATACTGCATGAATTGATCGAATGCGCAGTGGACGTTTAGAGACGCAGCACGCTTGCCTGCATCAGTCTGCGTATGCTTCGGGACGGAAGCATTGTATGACCAACTATGCGACTAACGAGACAACCGTCGTGACGCTGTTGGATAGCAGATGTTTCCAATCCAAGCGATCCTACAGTACAATGCGGCTTCCAATCATTGGGAGCGAATACTGTGCACAAGGCTTACCGGTTCGTACTGGGATTTGACGACGACCTTGTCGCTAGCACACTTGAGCGCCTTGGCGCCTCGAAGAGACATTCTGTCCTAGATCCTTTTTCCGGGACCGGCACGACACTAGTCGAGTGCAAGAAGAGAGGTATCGACTCAATCGGGTTCGACGCGAATCCGGTCTGTGTTTTGATCTCCAAAGCCAAGCTGGATTGGGGCATAGGGGCCCGCCGAATCGAAGAGTCGGTCAAGGACATCGTCAAAGCATTTGATCGCAGGTATGCAGCTTATCTCCGGGCTTATAGACTACGAAAGAGAACAAACCAGTACTACTCACCACTTGAGCATCCGTTGTTCGAGCGAACGACCGCTGGAAGATTTCTTATTGAGTCGGGTATTCTGAAGCGCGGCTGGATGAGCCCTCGCCCTGCGCTCAAAACCCTGCTGCTTACGACTGTGATCAATGAACGCGTCGGAGATACTCGAACTCAGCGGTTCCTGCTGACGTCTCTTCTTGATTTGTTAGTGCCCGAGATTAGCAATATGCGGTACGGACCTGAGATTTACAGGGCAGTAAGAAGGCGAGATGTCGACGTGATAGGTCTATTCAAAGAAAGAGTGCAAGCGAATCTTTCGGTTCTGAATGAACTGCGCCAGGGGTGCCGCGCGTTTCCTTCATCTAGCGTCTCTCTGGGGGATTCAGTAAACGGCGGCCTAAATACCATACGAGATAGCTCGTTAGATTTCGTGGTCACCTCACCTCCCTACCCTTCAGAACATGATTACACTCGCCTAACAAGGCTTGAGTTGATCTTCAGTGGCTTTGTTTCTGAGAAAGCGGACATTCGAACTATTAAGCAGAGATTGCTGCGTTGCTGCACGCGCAACATATATTCGGGAGACAATAAGTACAAAGACATCTCACGATTCCGCAGTGTTCGGGGTCTTGTAGACAGAATTAGCGAAGAGGCCCAGAACCATTCCCATGGCTTTGCCAAGCTATACAGCCGCGTAGTAGAAGAATACTTTGGGGGAATGTTTTGGCACTTCCAGCACATTGCTCGCGTCTTGCGCTTAGGTGGCAGGTGCGCCTACATTGTCGGAGACCAGGCCTCCTTCTTTTCGATTCAGATCAAGACAGCTGAGCTACTCTCACGAATAGCAACATCCAAGGGTGTCGGGCTCCGCGAGATAGAGGCGGTTAGGCTCAGGCCGCTCAGGGGAACAACGGGACGGCAGAACTCCAACTATGAATGGCTTCTCATCCTTGAAAAGTGAAGATTCCTTCGCGTGTCGGGAGCGCACAAAAAGAAACCGTGCCGACGGGATCACTGCTGGCTAGCGCAGAGGGGGGAGAACACTATGGCTAAGATCAAAGTACACGAGAAAGCACTCGCACACCTTAGTCGAGGTCTTTACAGAAGCCCAGCCAGTGCCCTTCGCGAGCTGGTGAGCAACGCTTGGGACGCAGGTGCTACCGTTGTTCGCATCAATACAAACTACCCCTTATTTTACCAACTGTCCGTAGAGGACAACGGAGCAGGATTCACTAGAGAGGATTTCGAGAACCTAATGGAAGGAGGCGTCGGGAACAGCGAGAAAAGAACAGCAGCCGAACCCGAGCCTCTTCCATTTGACCGCCCCCTTATTGGCAGGTTGGGAATCGGGTTGTTGGGTATAGCTCAAATCTGCGGTGCGTTTACCATTGTTTCCAAGCCTAGTCACGGAAACGGGTTCAGAGCGAGCGTACGCCTCTACGATTTGCTAAAGGAGCGCCTCGACAGAAAGGATAGCGAGCTTGTTAAGGAGGTCGAGGTCAAGGAGGCGCAGTCAGAGACTGCACCTAAGCCCGACGAGAGCGGGCAGCAAACGATAACAGAAGTTGATATCGGAGAGTACTCGTTCGAAGACTACGACGAAGCTGCCTATAAGAGAGGAACGCGAATAACGGCCGACGACGTTCACCCTACTTTTGTGGATACATTTCAGAAGTCGCTGAAGTTTGAGAAATTCAAACCGCCGCCGCTCGACTGGTCCAAGGCTCTAAAAATTGCTTCGTCCGTCCATTCATTACAGGAGCTCGGAGACTATTGGAAACTACTATGGGAGTTATCGGCGTCATGCCCGCTCACCTTGGCGAGCAAGCACTGCCGCGCAAGCTCGTTGCGGATGAGCAAGTCAAGCTTGAAGGCTACAGGTTTAGAGTGTTTGTGGATGGGAGACAGTTGTTCAAACCAGTCAGGCTTCGCGGCAACCCTGGGGGATATACGATAAAGGCGATAGAATCGCAGCACGTCAAAATCTATGGCAAGAACCTTACGTTCCACGGGTACATCCTTGTTCATGAGGGATTGAGCATCAAACCCGACGAACTCCGTGGCATATTAATCAGGATCAAGAACGTCAGCATCGGGTACTACGATCCCTCAATGTTGGACTATAGATTCAACGAAGGTCCGAGAAGCCGCTGGCTCACTGGTGAGATCTTCGTAGATGAAGGCTTAGAGGATGCTCTGAACATCGACCGAGATAGCTTCAACCGCTTTCATCCTCAGTTTCGGGCTATTCAAAACTATGTCCACAAGGTGCTTCGAGAAGAAGTGTTTCCTGAAGTCTATAGGAAGATTGAGGACCGATCCTTAGATCGAGAGATTACAAGAGAACAAGCCCGTGAAGAACGGCTGGCCGCGACGATTGCTAACGTTGTGAATTCACCCGTCAAGGTACGTGAGCGGGCGAAAGCTCAACCAGATGAGTTGCCAACAGTCGAGATAGTAGACAAACCTAACGCGATGGAAGTTGTCTTGCCGCGTGTCGATGAGTTAGAGACAAAGCGTCCCAACCGGCAGCTTGCTGCCGCGATGCTAACTATTTACGAGGTCGCTCTGCGGGAGAGAACTCGCGACAAGCAACGTTCTGCATTTACGAGACTCCTGCTCGATTTACTCTCTAAGTGGTAACGGGATAACTACCGGAATGTTCAAGTACGAAGATGATCTCCTAAAGCACTATGTCAGGCTGGAGGGGTGGCTGCCAGCGTGCAAGAGGCGCCAAAGATTTGTTCGTTCGGCGGCGAGTAAGCCAAAATCCCTTAGGCGTCTGCGATATTTTACGTTTTGCGCGGTGGGGGCGGTGGACGTGTTGATGCTCGACGTTGAAAAGGTAATCAGGGTGTCCAGCGACGGTAGGTTCGACACCGTCGCATTCTTTGACAAGGACCCTGAATCTGTTGCCGAGACTCTTAAGAGAATCCCTGGGGCTAATGGGTTCCCCGGGGACTTCACTACCATAGTTCTTATGGAAGACCCAGACGAGGAAACAGTGCTAGCAGATTCTCAGGTTTTAGAAGCACGCCGCGAAGAGTTAGATGAGTATCTCACCCGCCGCCGCCAACTACGGCTCGGGCAGCGCCGTGATTTCATCAGACTTTTCCCTTTCGATGTAATCAACCTCGACTTGGAGGAATTCCTGTTTAAGCCTAACGACCCCTTACCAGGTAGAGTTATCAACTCGCTTCGCAAGGTCTTCGAATGGCAGCGACGTCCCGTGTCTACAGTTCCGCGGCAATCTACGCAGAGTCTTAGTGGATTCAGCCTGATGTTTACGACTCAAATCGGGCCACCCAATATCGGTGAGGACTACTTGCGAGAGTTGCAGGAGTGTCTTGAAAGTAATCTCGCCGATGATACAACACTCGGCGAGGCACTGGCTGCTCGCACTGGTTACGGTGACGTGGCGGCGCTCCAGCAGGGAAACTTCGACAGTTTCTTTGAGCTGTCCGTGCCTAAGACGATTGCCGCAGTTTTAGAAGAGGAGGACTGGCACGTTGACCCAGAGCGCGGCATAACCATCTTTGAATTCGAGCGTCCTTGGAAGCAAGGCACCTACAAGATGTTACACTTGGTTATGGACGTCACGCGAAACAGTCCACCAAGAGAAAAGAGAGCTCCAGGAAGGCGGTGTAGACAGGCGCGACTGGCCTATCGATCTGTCGTACGCCAGCTATTCTCTGATCAGGTGGATTTGGTGACACCTGAGGCTTTAGATGAGAACTTCTTGCGCGCTAGCCTGGAGCTAATCAAAGCGCGAAGAAGAGAATATTATTCAGAGGAAGAAGACAACGCCTAAGCTTTCCTTCCGCGAGAACTGCCCCTTCTCGCCGCCGAGCCCTCGCTGGCTACTGGTTTGGCGCGGGGCCGTTAACAAAGATTAGGAATGCTCGCGAGATGTGCAGCGGTGAGTGGCTTCACTTTCATTGCTTGCTGAGAGAAGCCAGGCGGTTTTGTCGCTTCAGATGGAGAGCATCCATTGATTGGATTGAGGAAAGCGTGGCCGCTGAAGCAGTCTTAGCAAACACTTGTGACACATATTAATTCAGAACCCAGACGCCGCTCTCATGAATTGCGTCGTACATCGCGTCCGGCGCGAGATCAGCGCCGCCGGGCCACTGGACCGCGCCCATGACGACTCGCGCGCCAGCGAACACGGCGGGGTGGCGTAGCGGCTCGAAGACTGTGCCGTCGACCTTACTACTACTGAGAAACTCCCGCATATCTACCTTCCCCGACGTGCCATCGACGAACGTCACTTGCAATTGCTCGTTCGGTAACACGGTCACCGAAGTCACTCGCCAGGGGACGGTGTGACTGATCTCGGGCGCTACTTCAAAGGCTCGATCGGTCTCGGGGTTTGCAGTTGACTGCATAGGTTCCAATCCTCCATCAGTTCTTCACGATGCTCGGCCGCCCACTCAAGTACCAAAGCCATCGCGCGGCGCGGCAACGTACCCCGCAGCACGCTAAGGTCGCTAAACAGTATCACGCAAATACCGCCGGACGGCAGTCGGGGGATTGTTCATCCACAGCCTACACCAGCGGCGCACAAGAGGCTTTCGGAGTTCCTCTCGCGCGCGCCCCTCGCGCCGCGAGGGGCGCGCGGGAGAGAAACCAAAGGAGAGGAACTCCGCTCTTTCCTGTAGGCTGTGCATGAACGATTCCCCAACTGCCGTTGGGGGGATTTAACACAATCTCTGCTGTTGGGGGTATTGGACGTGCTGGCCCTACTGTTTCGGTTCGGGCGGCTGATACAGATCGAGGATGCTCGCGAGTTGTGCAGCAGTCAGTGGCTTCACGTTGAGTTGTTCACTCAAAAACGCCAAGCGGTCGCGGCGGGCTTCGGCGTTCAACGCATGTGGCGCGTCGTACAGCTTGAACCGCTTGGGCTCGCTCACGATTGCCGCGTACTGCCGTGCTCCATCCGGCGTCAGATACTTTTCCTCGGTCGCGTACTGCATGAAGACCACCGCTGGCGCTGCGTGAGACACGAACTTGCCGGGATCAAGCCAGGTGTACTTGGCTATAAAAGCGTCGAACCGTTCCGGGCCTATCTTCTGGCGATACTCCTCGTAGTTCTTCGCTTTCATGTCCACTTCATCTGAGAGGCCGCCGGCCATCAGCACAAACGCTGCAAAGCGCCTATCGATGCCGCTGAGGAAGCCACCTACCGTCGCGTTGTAGCTGTGCCCGACGTATGCGATGCGCTTCGGGTCGACGTCTTTGCGGGCAATTAACAAGTCGACGCCGCGCCGCATGTCTACGATCTGCTGCACGAGGTCATCGGCTTGCTGGTCGTTCAGAGGTTCGCGGTTCTCTACGTGACCGGGACGCGCTACAGGTCCGTCTGTGAGCAATGAGACAACACCCGAATGGGCGAGCGCCACGGCCTCGTCGAGAAACTCTTTGCGATTGCGCATTGGCGAGTTCTCCCAGTACCAGTGTCCCCAGATCACGGCGGCGAACGGGCCTGCGCCTTTCGGCACGACGAGGTAGGCGGGAACGCGCCCACCTTTTGGACTCGCGTAGGAGATGTCGTGGATGGCGATGTCCCCTCGTCGCTCGACCCCGATTTCTTTGACGTCGAGTTTCGTGTTCTTATCGTAGTCAAAACGGCGAAGCAAGTCCGCGTCTTGAGCGAACAACGGTGAAACACTAGTCAACAGAATGAGAGTGAGTGTGAGCCACATCGTCGGACCTCCTTATAGTGATGAGCCAGAGGCGAACGGTCCATGCAGTTGGGGATCATACACGCTTACCTGATGCGCTGACTACAGCCCTACCGTTGCCCCGCCAACCGAAGGCGCCCGCCGGCTTAGACTGTGAAATTTGTCGTGATAATCGAGGAATCGGATTTCAGAACGGTCGCCGCTCTCGCTTGACGGTCTTAGACGGCTGTGAAAAAGTGCTCGCGCGCACAAACTACAACGGAAAGGTGACGAACATGAAAGCCAGTGCTCTCGCCCTAATCGCAGCGCTGCTCTTGCTTGCATCCGTAAGCGCGAAACCCGAGGCCGCCCCAGAAGCAGCCGATATCGTGTTCAAGAACGGAAACATCTACACCGTCGACGATCGCCGGCCGCACGCCGAAGCCGTCGCGGTCAAAGCGGGCAAGATCATCTTCGTTGGCTCGAATCCGGACGTGAAGGCTTACGAAGGCAAGGGCACGCGCGTCGTTGACCTCAAAGGCAATACGGTTGTGCCTGGCTTGACGGACTCGCATTATCATCTCTCCGGAGTTGGCGCGCGCGAGATGAACCTGAACCTCGAAGGCATCACCAGTCTCGAGGCGTTTCTCGCCAAGGTCAAAGAGCGGGTCGATCGAGCGAAGCCAGGTGAGTGGGTTACCGGCCGCGGCTGGATTGAAACTTTTTGGAAGCCGCCGGTGTTTCCAACCCGCGGGGATCTCGACAAGATTTCGCCGAACAACCCGGTTGCTCTTACTCGCGCCGACGGGCACGCCTCGATAGCAAACAGCGCAGCACTGAAGGTGGCGGGCATAGATAAGAACACCCCCAATCCGTTCGGCGGAGAGTTCTTGAAAGACTCGAAGACCGGGGAGCCAACCGGAATGTTGATCGACAGTGCGCAGGGACGGGTGTCGATGCACGTCCCGCGTAGCGCTAAAGACGAGGATGAGCAAGCTCTGCTTATCGGGATCAAAAGAAGCCTCGAGCTTGGTTGGTGCGAGGTGCAGATCCCAGGAAACAGCTTTGGTGAAGTCGAGCTGATCAAGAAGCTGTTCGGCGAAGGAAAGATCAAACTGCGCATTTATGACGCGGTGAGCGGCCCCGGACCGAGCGCGCAAAAGCTTCTCGCCGAAGGGCCAGTCATTGGGGCCTTCGACAATCACTTTACGGTGCGAGGCATCAAGGCGTATATGGACGGCGCGCTGGGATCGCGCGGGGCGGCTTTGCTCGAGCCCTACTCGGACGCTCCAAACACTTCGGGGTTTTTTACTACTAAAGAAGATGCCTTACTGCCGATGTTCATTGAGGCGCTCCGTCAGGGAATTCAAGTTGAAACTCACGCCATCGGAGATCGAGGCAATCGCACGATTCTTGATCTGTACGAGAAAGCTTTCAAGGCAGTCCCGCCTGAACAGCGCAAGATTCGCGAGCCGCGCTGGCGAGTCGAGCACGCGCAGATCGTCAGTCCCGTCGATATCCCGCGCTTCGCAAAGCTCGGTGTGATTCCTTCCATGCAGCCTTCGCACGCGATTGGAGATCTGCACTTCGCGCCTAGCCGGCTGGGAATGAAACGGCCTGAAGGCGCTTATGCGTGGCAGAGCTTCATCAAGTCGGGGTCGATTATCCCGGGCGGCTCCGACGCGCCGGTGGAACGCGGGGAGCCGATGATCGAGTTTTATGCCGCCGTCGCCCGCAAGGACCAAAAAGGCTACTCGGGTGAGGGTTGGCATCCCGAGCAAGCCGTGTCGCGCGAGCAGGCTTTGAAGATGTTCACGATCTGGGCAGCGTATGCTGCATTCGAGGAGAAGCTGAAGGGATCGATTGAAGTAGGCAAGCTCGCCGACATGACCGTTCTGTCAGCGGACATCATGAAGATCGCAGAGCCTCAGATATTGAAGACGCGGTGCGTGATGACAGTGATCGGCGGCGACGTGGCCTATGAAGCCGGCGCCAATTGAGCCAACCCGAGGACTGAGCAAACGACCTGTCGTCCTGCTCAGTCCTCAGTCCTGACGGCCCATGCCTACTTCTTCTTCGCTTCCCACTTGCCGGTCATCTGACCCGCAAAATCGAAATCGCCGACGATTTTTCCGTCCTTGACGGTCCCGGTCATTCCGATTGCGCCGTTTGGCGTGTCGAGCGAAAAGCTGATCTTGCCCGCGCTGTACGTGCCTTTGCTCAGAGGCGCCGCGCCCTGCGCAGAATCGGATGTGCCGGTCACCTTGTCGCCTTCGAGCTTGAGCTTGAGGGTGAAGGGGATCGATGTGCCCTGCGCGTCAGCGGTCGCCTCCCATTCCCCAGTTATGGGATCGCCAGGGACGGCCGCCGGGGCTGCCTCCATCTTAGGAGCAGCAGGAGCAGCAGGAGCAGCTGCTGGAGCAGCAGGAGCAGCAGGAGCAGCAGGAGCAGCAGGAGCAGCAGGAGCAGCTGCTGGAGCAGCAGGAGCAGCTGGAGTAGCACCCACTGCCGCCCGCTTCAGCTCTAGGGCGCCGCCCTGGCCGCCGAGCTCCCACTTCCCGCTGATCTTGTCGCCATCAAGCATCGCGGTGACAGTGCCTTCATTTCCGCCGGCATCGAACTTCATCACTATCTTGCCGTTGTCGAAGGTACCGCTGGTGATCGCGGCCGGGCCCTGTGGGGTGTCGATCTTGCCCGAGAGCTTGCCGTTGTCATTCTTGATCTCGACGGTCAGCGGAATGTCGCCCATCTGTTCGCTCTTGGCGACGCCTTCGTACTTGCCCGACAGTGAATCTTTGTTTTGAGCAGGCTGATTAGTTGATTTGTTAGACGAAGCCGCTGATGCGACCGCTGAGAGGGTCACCAGCACGGCGATGAGCAGGGGGGTCATAAGCTTTCGTGACTGCATCTTTAGTTCTCCTGACAAGGGTATTCGGCTCTGGAACTCAGGCCAATCTACGGTGGCAGAGTGACCAAAGTTCTGAGGCCAGTATTTATACAGGAAAAACGGCGCGTACGAAAGGTTGAAACCAAAAAAAGAATGCGGAGTCTGTCGAGCCCGTCATCTCGTCTCTGATCGGCCAGCTTACTGAGTCCGGCCAGCATTGAGGCTCGTGCTTTCTGCTGACCCGTGATATATACCACCAAACGTCTTCTCAGTCGTCGCTTGTTCGACGTGCTCGTTCATGAGGCCGGACAACGACTTTTGACGCCGAGTTGATCCGGCTCAGCCTCCCTGAGGGGTCCCTGCGTGCGTCCGGACCAGGGAGTCAAACAATCGCGCGAGGTCGTCATTCGAGGAGAATCTTATTTCTATGATCCCCCCGTTTCTGGCCAGCTTTATCTTAACCGGCGCGCCGAGTCTCTTGCTCAGTTTCGTTTCAGCCGCGAGGACATTTGCCACCTCGGGATTATTGCTTACAGTAAGTCTTTTTTGGGTCGAACCGGAAGACACGCCCTGTGCTCTTTTGACAAGCTGCTCCGTTTCCCTAACCGAGAGCGTTTTGGTTACTATCTCTCCGGCAAGTGAGACTTGTTGCTCAATTGCGTCAACTGAAAGTAAGGCCCGGGCATGCCCCATTGACAACCTGTTTTCTTCGACCATTTTTTGAACTTCGAGCGGTAGCTTCAAGAGCCGGAGAGCGTTAGTTATCGAAGACCGGTCTTTGCCTACGCGCTGGGCCAGGTCTTCCTGCGTGAGATCCCTGCTCTCCAATAGCTTCTTATATGCATTTGCTTCTTCGATCGGGTTGAGTTCTTCGCGCTGAATGTTCTCGATCAGGGAAAGCTCCCAAACATTTTCTTCCGGGATCTCCTTAACGAGGCAAGGTACTCTATGTAGTCCGGCTCGCTGGGCCGCACGCCATCTCCGTTCTCCGGCAATTATTTGAAACCGGTCGCCGAGGGGCCTAACAACAAGAGGCTGGATGATCCCATTATGTCGTATCGACTGCGCTAACTCCTCAAGCTTGTTTTCCCTAAAAACACCCCGTGGTTGGGCATCTGCCGGGTCGATCCGGTCTATATCTAACTCCATGAAGTCCTGGCCGAGGGGTGAAACCTGCGCGAACAACGCGTTAAGTCCCCGGCCCAGCGCCTTTCTTGACATTGTTTATCACCTCTTTTGCTAGTCTGACGTAGCTCTCTGCTCCCTTTGACCTGATATCGTAGAGGATGATCGGCTTGCCGTGGCTGGGGGCCTCCGCCAATCTGACGTTTCTGGGAATGATGGTCGTGAAGACCTGTGATCCAAGAAAATCTCTGAGGTCAGACACCACTTGCGCAGAAAGGTTCGTCCGCTCGTCAAACATCGTCAGCAGAAACCCTTCGACGGTCAAGCTGGGGTTTATGGTTCTGCGAACTCTAACCAGAGTATCCCACAACTCGGATACGCCCTCCAAAGCGAAGTACTCGCACTGAATTGGGATCAGCACTGAATCTGCAGCGGCTAGGGCATTCAAAGTCAATAGCCCCAGGCTCGGTGGACAGTCGATCAACACGTAGTCGAAGTTCAGAGCGAAAGGAGTGAGCAGTGCTCTTAGCTTAAATTCGCGATCCGGGAGGTCTACGAGTTCGATCTCGGCCGCAACCAGAGTCTTTTCGGACGGGATAATCTTGAGATTCGGCAACTCGGTGTCCAGGACTATATCATTGAGCGGTTCGTTCATTATCAGCGAGTGGTAGAGGCTTCTGCGGGATTTCCCCCTGAGGCCTAAACCGCTGGTGCTGTTGCCCTGAGGGTCAGCATCGATGATCAGCACCTTCATATCGGCGACGGCGAGGGTCGCGCCAAGATTAATGGTAGTCGTGGTTTTCCCGACGCCTCCCTTTTGGTTCGCAATCGCTATTATGCGCGCCATCGAGCGTTACGATATCACAAAACCCCCGTCCTCCAAACGAAAACCTCGAATCTGGTGGTAGATAACGAAGCTCAGAACTGCTTCAGTGTTTCACGTGAAACCCTTTCCTATTTAACTTGTGGGTAACTGTTGGTGCTCTAGGAGGCTGGTGGCGTTCCGTTTAGGTGGTTAGAATGGCAAGGTGAGGGCAAAATCTTAGAAATGAGTGGCAAAGCTCGGTCGGCTGTGCTATTTTAATTCGCTTTTTGGTAATACTTTGCGAGTAGGCGCTCATAAGGAAGGATATTTACCGGGTTAAGCCCGGCTAAGGGGATAGAAAAGAAATGGCGAAAGAGGGAAGGGTCTTACAGGTAATCGGTCCGGTCGTAGACGTTGAGTTTGAAGAGGTGGAACTCCCCTCGATATATCAGGCTCTACGAATTGTGAGCGACGGCTTCGAGGTTCCGGAGCCGATAAGCATCACGGTTGAAGTCCAGCAGCATTTGGGGGAGGGGCGGTGCCGCTGCGTCGCTATGGAGCCGACCGAAGGCCTCATACGAGGTATGAAAGCAGTGGATACTGGGGGACCAATAACGGTTCCGGTTGGGCCTGCGACCCTGGGTCGGGTGTTGAACGTCATCGGCGAGCCGGTTGACAAGCTGGGTTCCGTCGTCTCGGATCAACGATATCCTATACACCGCCACGCGCCGCCGTTTCAGGATCAATCAACCGAACTCGAGATGTTTGTAACCGGGATCAAGGTCATCGATCTCTTGGAGCCATTTCTCCGGGGGGGTAAAATTGGCTTGTTCGGGGGGGCCGGCGTAGGCAAAACCGTGCTGATAATGGAGCTCATAAACAACGTGGCTCTAAAGCACGGCGGCTTCTCAGTATTCGGGGGTGTCGGCGAAAGAACCCGTGAAGGAAACGACCTTATTCGCGAAATGGTGGAATCCAGAGTCGTTAACTTTGGAGAGTCTTTCTACGAGCATATGGAAAAGACTGGTGAGTTCGACCTCAAACACGTAGACATGAGCGCGATTCCAAAGTCCAAAGCTGCCTTAGTTTACGGCCAGATGACCGAACCGCCCGGCGCCCGCCTCCGCGTGGCGCTGACAGCGTTGACAGTGGCCGAGTACTTCCGGGACGAAGCCGGAACCGACGTCCTGCTGTTCATAGACAATATCTTTCGCTTCACACAGGCGGGGTCCGAGGTTTCTGCTCTACTGGGGCGCATGCCCTCGGCCGTAGGTTATCAGCCAACGCTCGCAACCGAGATGGGAGAATTGCAGGAAAGAATCACTTCGACAAAGCGCGGATCTATCACGTCCGTGCAGGCGATCTATGTTCCGGCGGACGACTACACTGATCCAGCGCCCGCGACAACGTTTGCACATCTCGATGCGGTAACGGCACTATCCCGACAGATTGCCGAGTTGGGCATTTATCCAGCCGTGGACCCGCTAGCCTCCACTTCCAGGATCCTCGATCCCAGGATTGTTGGAGAGGACCATTATGATGTTGCGCAGGAGGTCAAGCGTATCCTTCAACGCTACAAGGATCTGCAGGATATCATTGCGATTCTCGGGATAGACGAACTGTCCGAGGAGGACAAGCTGACGGTTGCGCGCGCGCGAAAGATTCAGCGGTTTCTCTCCCAGCCCTTCCACGTTGCCGAACAGTTTACCGGCAAGAAGGGCAAGTTCGTAGCGCTTGAAGACACTGTACGCGGGTTCAAAGAACTAATTTCGGGGAATTACGATGATCTCCCAGAACAGGCGTTCTTTATGGTGGGGGGGATAGACGAAGCCGTCGAACGCGCGCGGGCTATGTGACGCGAGGATACTGCTTTCGTTTCTTTACCTGGGCTAACAGTAGGCTATCGAGAGAGGGTGCATGCCGCAAAGAATTCACCTTGAGGTTGTAACTCCAGAGCGCAAGGTTTTCGAGGCTGATGTCGAGCGCGTGGAGGTTCCAGGTCTCGATGGGGAGCTCGGCATACTCCCCGGACACACCGAACTGGTGTCGCTACTAAAGCCCGCCGGTTTATTGACGTACCACATAGCTGACGAAATCGGCGAGATGGCAATAAGCGACGGGTTTGTCGAAGTGAGCGCCGACCGCGTAACCGTGCTTGCGAACAAAGCTACTCGCCCCGAAGATATCGATCTTTCTCGGGCACTGATGACCAAGGAGCAAGCCGAGCAAAAGATGCAACGCGCTTTGGCCGATCCCGGTGCCGACATCGCAGGTGCTGCCGTCGAACTAGAGCGCGCCTCTGTAGAACTGCTAATCGCGCAGAGGTCACGATGAGAGCGCGTGTGACGCCTTGCACGGTGTGGTTCATTACCAAATTATAGTCGTTGAGTTTTTCGAGCCCGTTGTGTTAATCTTCGCCGTCCTTGATCCGGCTCTTTCAATCGTCAGAGATCGACTCTTAACAAAAAGGGCTTCCGCTTGCGAGAGCCAATGCTGTCGGTTTGGTGCTGCTGCGCCACGAGACAGGGTTTCGCGAGCTGTGATATTTGAAACTCGTTCCTGGCAGCGGGTTCCGCGTTATGTCTTCAACTGGCACCTTGCCACCACTGGCCCCTACAATGCATGCTGACTTGCTTTCATCGATACTCCACGCGATCTCAAAACGGGTGAACCAACAGAGCTTCAATATGTGGTTCAAGCCCGTCTCTTCAGCGCGGAAGGACGATTCAACAATCTATTTGGGCGTTCCAAACGAAGTCTTCCGAGATTGGATAACCAATAACTACTTTGATGTCATCGAGGAGTCCCTTCATGAGCTCGATCTCGACGCTTACCAGTTGAGGTTCACGATCGCCGAGACACAGCCGGTGGAGTCTCGTTTGGAGACACTCAGCGATAGTCCATCCAGATCGAACTCGTTCCCGGCGAATGACCAGGGTTTCAGCGCGGGAGTCGTTAGGGCTTTAGAGAGCGAGCCCGTAGAACTTCCTCTCAACGCAAAATATACCTTCGATACGTTCGTCGTTGGCTCGTGCAACCAGTTTGCGCACGCTGCATCCCTGGCAGTCGTCGACATGCCATCGAAGACCTACAACCCGCTTTATGTATACGGAGGTGTCGGCCTTGGTAAGACTCATCTTATGCATGCGATTGGACATGCGATAAAGCAAAGAAACCAGAGCCTGCGCTTGACCTACCTATCGTCTGAACGTTTCATGAATGAACTGATCAACGCTATCAGATACGACAAGACCATCAAGTTCAGAGACAAGTACCGGAACATCGATGTGCTCCTCATGGATGATATCCAGTTTTTAGCAGGTAAGGAGCGCACACAGGAGGAGTTTTTTCATACATTCAACGCTCTGTATGATGCCCAGAAACAGATCGTTATTTCGAGCGACTGCCCGCCCAGGGAGATTCCGACCTTAGAAGAGCGTCTGCATTCCAGATTTGAATGGGGCCTGATAGCCGACATCCAGCCTCCCGATCTCGAGACTAAGGTCGCCATTTTGAAAAGGAAGGCCGACCTGGACAAGATCAACCTCCCGGATAGCGTAGCTCTATTCATCGCCAGCAAAATCAAATCAAACATAAGGGAACTGGAGGGCTCTCTAGTCAGACTCACCGCTTATGCGTCACTTAAGGGTTTGCCCATGGACCTCGATCTGGCACATGAGGTCCTTCGCACAATAATCGCAGAGGAATCGAGCGGCGTTTCGGTTGAACTCATTCAAAAGACCATTGCTGCGCACTATGGGCTCAAGGTGGCGGACCTAAAATCGAAGAACAACTCTAGGAAGATTGCGGTCCCGCGGCAGGTCGCAATGTACCTGTGCAAGACGCTGACAAAGGCTAGTCTTCCGGAGATCGGACGCGAGTTTGGCGGCAAGCACCATACGACTGTGCTGCACAGCGTTAACAAGATAGCGCAGCTTTACGGGAATGATCCGGATTTCCACAAGGCTATTAACAACCTAATCGCGGATTTTAAATGAGTTATCCATCTTTTTCCACAGCTTGCCTTATTCAGATAGCTGAGGACGTATCGAAGCAGACGGTGTCGATGTGACCATCAATCGAGCCTCCTTACTCTTGATATCTTTTCCACATGGCTTTCCACATGTGTGGTGCCTGGGTAGCCCCCTTCATTTCCGGGAGATACATAAGGACATCCACTTTTGCACAGGGTCTATTACTAATACTAAGAATATTACTCATGATTTCGTCTTGTAGCAGTACCTGAAGCACCAACACTCACACAAGAGGTGCACCATGCAATTCACCGTTTCAAAGAATGCTCTCTTAAAAGAGCTAAATCTTCTCCAGGGAATAGTCGAAAAGAAAAGCACTATTCCGATACTGTCAAACGTCCTGATCGAAACCGCGAACGATTCTACGATTTCGCTGGTTGCCACAGACCTGGACGTGTCTCTTCAGACGGAGTGCGCCGCAGAGTCCGTCCGACCGGGGTCAATCGTTCTGCAGGCGAGAAAGCTGTTTGAAATTGTTAGAAACCTGCCAGACGCGGAAATAAACTTCGCGAAAGAGGACAACGACTGGGTCAGAATTCTTTGTGCCTCATCCGAATTCAGGATAGTAGGTCAGGCAAAGGAACATTTCCCGTCGACTCCTCGGGCAGACAAGGCTGGAGTAACAATTCCGGCAGCAGTGATTCATAGCCTGATAAACCGGACTGTTTTTGCGATCACTCAGGAGGAATCGCGATACGCGCTCAATGGATCCCTTCTGCTTTTCGGTGAAGGGAGGCTGCAGATGGTAGCGACTGATGGTCACCGGCTGGCGTTGGCCGCTGCCGATGTCGACAAGGCTGAGGACGGCTCTGAACATTTGAAGGTGATAATTCCGAAAAAGGCTCTGATCGAACTTGCCAAGCTGACGGCGGGTGCGGAAGGAGGGATCGAGCTATCTAGAGACGAAAATCACCTATACTTTGAGATACAGAACCGCTATCTCACATCGAGGATGCTGGCCGGACAGTTTCCAAACTACGACCTTGTCTTGCCAAAGAACAATGACAAGTCGATCGCTTTGAATGTAGATCGGGTGAGTCAGGCTATAAGGCGCGTAGCACTCATGGCCGATGAGAGAAGTCACGGAGTGAAAGTCGATCTTACCAGCGGGAAACTGAGTATAACATCACAAAGCGCTGACGTGGGCGAGGCCAAGGAAGTGATACCTCTGGATTATACCGGCGACAACCTGAGCATCGGGTTCAACGCTCAATATGTTCTGGATTTCCTCGGCGTCGTTGGCACAGACGAAGTGTTGTTCGAGTTCAAGGACGAACAGAGCCCCGCCTTGTTGCGGCCATCTGGGGACGGGCAAGCGGATTACAAGTACGTGGTCATGCCAATGCGCCTGCTCTGATTTGATTTCGTGACGCGGCGCATGCAAGCCGCAACTCATGACGGTATGTCCAAAAGCCCGGGCAAAAGAGTTCTCATAGTCGATGATAACAAGTCGATCCGTACGATGGTCGCGGACTATCTCGGCGCCAGAGGCTATGATGTTATTCAAGCCGTAGACGGGATAAAAGGACTCGATTCCGCGCTCTCTTCAGAAGCCAATGTCATAATCCTTGATGTAGTCATGCCGGGCATAGACGGCGTAAGATTATGTCGGCTTCTTAGGGATAAGGGCGTGACGACACCCATAATAATGCTCACCGAAAAGGCCACCATTGGAGACAAAGAAGCCGGGTACAGTGTGGGCGTCGACGATTATCTCGCGAAGCCTTTCAGTGCTCGTGAACTCGAACTCAGGATCGAGGCGCTGCAAAAGCGAAGCCAATCTGCGACTCAACAGCCGGAGCAAAGCATTGTTAAACGCGGTGAGCTTGAGATCGACTTCGGGAAACACAAGGTCAGGGTTGCTGGTAAAGAGGTCGTCCTAACGCCAATCGAGTTCAACATTCTCAAGCTGCTCGCGTCCGCTCCGGGCAAGGTATACTCGCGGCAAGATCTGCTCAACGCTATCTGGGATACCGCCTACGAGGGCTACAAGCGCAATATCGATCCTCACGTCAATCGGCTCAGAACCAAGATTGAAGAGCACCCTAAGAGACCGAAGTATGTTCTAACCGTCTGGGGCATTGGCTACAAATTCAACGACGCCCAATCATCAGATTAGAAGACGCGCTTTCGACGGCTGAGATAGTTCTCGTTGGCGGCCCCCTTCCGGTTCTAAAGACGCCGCGAAGCTCGCACAGACGAAAGCTCGTACGAAAGTTGCTGCTCCTAGTCCGATACTGTATCCTTAGCGTAGCTTTTGAGACGCAGGAAGCCCCGGTTTGCTAGAATCTGTTGGGTAAACACGACTTGTAAGGCGCGATAGACGGTGACCGACACCACGCCGGCTGGTTTTTTGACGAGCGGACGATGTTAGGCAAGAGCAGTCCTATTCAAGGCAGAGTACCCGACCACGACGCCGCAGACATCGGGGCGACAGATACACCCTCGGGTTCCAGCGCAGGTGATTCAACAGAGGCGGCCGCGCGCGCGGTCAACGCAAATCACCCTACCTCTGACATTGAGACCGCGTCCGCGGGTATGAACGCGCCAGACGCCTCGACGGGAAATCGATGGTGGGTACTGGCGTTGGTTTCTGCGCTTATGCTCACAGCGCTGACTGCGTCTGGTATATATCTCGTCACCAAGAAACCTTCGACCGTTGATCAGGTCGTCATACTTACGGTGCCGTCCGGCGCCGAGATCAGACTCGACTCAAAAGACTACGGACATTCTCCGGTCAAGCTCGAACGGTTGGCGATTGGGACATACACATTGACGATCGCCAAAGAAGGGTTTGAACCGGTCGTGGAGACGATAACCGTTGCCGAATCCGCGTCGCTCGAATTCAAACTCAAGCCGGTGCCGCCATCGGAAGCAGTTGGGCTCCCTGCTGAAGAAGCTATCAGACAGTATCAGCAGCAAGCAGAAGAGGCCCTGGCGCGAGGCAACTACGGGGTGCCTTATGATGGCAGCGCGCGCAAGTACGCCGATCTCATTCTTAATCTCGATCCGAACAATAGTTTTGCTCTGGAAATGCGCGAACGTGTTCGCAAGACGGCGCACCAGTCGGCGGAATCCGCGCTCTCGCGTGGTGACCATGCTCAGGCCCAGGAGATATACGCCTTCCTGGTCGATTACTACGAGAGCGACGAAGAGGCGCGCGCGGCTGCTGCGAGGCTTGAAACCCAACTGTTGGCGCGGCGCGGCGAAGTTCGCGAGATGGTGCGCAAGGCCGATGAAGCGCTCCAAGCCGGCCGCCTGACCGATCCCCCTCGCGCAAGCGCTTACTATTACTCAAAGCAGGCGCTGGCCATCGATCGCCAGAACGACAAGGCGCGCCAGATTCTTAATCAGGTGAAAGAGAAGCTGGCGGCGGCGGGTGAGCAAGCTTATGCGCGTGGTGATGTCGAGGCCGGAATCAAACAACTCGATCAGGTCGCTCAACTGTTTCGCGAGGATAAACAGATTCGCGCGCGCGTCCGCGAGCTGCAGAGCACTCGAGCACCTGAAGCTGCGAAGCCTGCCGATGCCAATGCCCGCCGTGTCCGGGGACTTGACCATTACCTCAAAGAAAACTTCAACGACGCAATTCTTGACCTCGAGTATGCTGTCTTTAACGGACGAGGGACGCCCGATGTCGTGTTCGCACTAGCGCGTTCCTACATGAGAATCGGCCAACTAGATCAGGCCGAGTCTTATTTTCTCAAAGTTCCGCATAGCCCGGCCGACCCCTATCATTCCTCCCTAGCGGCACTCGGCGATATTGCGTACCAGCGGGGCGACTCTGCAACAGCGGTCGAGCGATGGAAGGAAGCCCGCCAGTTGGGAGGCAGCACGCAATACTCAGTAGCGACGCTCGAGGACAAAATAGAGCGAATCGAAAAGAAGCAGCGCGAAAAGGCCGCTGAACCCACGCCTCTTACGATACCGGCAAAGCATCTGCACGGGTTTCTCGGCGGCTCGTGCAGCGGAACGATAACGATCAACTCCACTGGCGTCCGTTATGATGGAGAGCATCCCTATTCATACAGCATTGCAGGCGTCGAGGTGCGCACAACCAAAGATGAGATGACGATTCAGTTTCAGAAGGGCTCCCAAAGGTTTAAGGTCGCGCGAACCGATGCTGAGCGCTTCCGCGAAACGCTTTCTCGTTATAAGCAGGCATACTCGCCATCCAAGAACTGAACATCCATACATCCGGCTGGCCTGGGTGCTACCCGCACAGGGAATTGACCACGCGAAAATCTCGAGTATAGTTGTTCGCGTCACCTTCGAGGTGACGAACGAGCGAAATCGAACAGGCGCTCAAGCTTCCATTAATCTAAAAAACGATTCCATTCCAATAAGGAGGTGGCTACCCGCCGCCTCGCGCCTCGCTTGCGTGTGCACTTATGAGAAGCGAGATCTCGTCGGCTACCTCGACCGGGACGCAGACGCGATCAATGCGATAGCCGCGCATGCCTCGAACCACTTCTGAGACTTCGCTTATTTCCCGTATGGAGGACTGCGGTCCGGTTTCAACGTAGATCAGGCTTTTTGGGTCAACGCCCACGGTGGAATAGTCACCGTAGTATGGAACGTCGGTCGCCCGATCGGTTATCAGATAGTACTGCGGATCAAAGCCTGCTCGCCGAACAATCTCACCCGCGCTTATCCAAAAGCTCTCTGGTACGGTGGCCGCCAGGTCGATCGCTTTGAACAACCTGCGATGTATCAGGCGAGTCGCCAGGTCCGCGAGTATCTCATCGTCATCGCGCGACCACTCTTTGAGCCGAAACATCACATCGGTGTCGTCAAGCTGCAGGTATTCGCGAGTGCCGACCTGTTGCCCTGTTAGCATCTTCTCAAACACAGAACCGGGCATACGAAACCCCAGAGTGCCGCGCTCGATCAGCGTGCGCGCCCGGTTCAGCGCCGAAATCAACACGGCCTCCGCCGATCGCAGCGTCCGATGAAAGTAGACCTGTCGGAACATGTAGTAACGCGCCTGCAGATACTCCTCTACTGCATACAGACCTTTCGACTCTACGTAGATTTGATCGCGCGATTCATCTATTCTGAGCGCGTGCAGCACCCATTCCAGGTCATACATTCCGTACTTCGCACCGGTCATCAAGCTGTCGCGCAGAAGGTAATCCATCCGATCGCAATCAAGCTGCGAAGAGACTAGCTGCGAGACAAACGCCGGCGAATAGCTGTGCTTATACAGCAAAGCTAGTTTTGCCGGAAGCTCCCGATCAAAGCTGCTGAGGATTTGGTTAACTTCGGTTGCCTCATCCAGAACTATACGCCGCGTCCAGTCTTCGTGATGAAAGTGAAATACCTTCTCTACCACGTGCGAGAGGGGACCGTGCCCGAGGTCGTGAAGCAACGCCCCGGCCCGGCCGGCGACGCGCGCCTCGTCGCTAATCGGGTGATGCGAGCCCAGCAGCTTCAGCGCGCGAGTCATGACCTGCATCACGCCGATCGAATGAGTGAAGCGGCTGTGCTCCGCGCCTTGATAAGTGAACATCGCGAGACCTAGCTGCTTGATCCGGCGCAGCCGCTGGAACTCCGCCGAGTCTATCAAGTCGACCATTAGCCGGTCTTCGGAAGCAGACTCGTCCAACGAAATGATGTTGTGAAGCGGATCGCGATAGTTTCGTTGAGGCAATGCCGACCTCTGCCACGCTCTGGTTGTTATCCCTTCGAGATATTACCATAGCGAAACCCATTTGGAGTGCGCCGCCTTCGATCAGCATGTCCGGCGGCATAACCTCGGCGGCGCTTTGGCCTGGCGCACCACGACGTGTTCAGCTCTAGTCGGCGCTCGTCTCAGTCTCGGTGACCGGCGAACCCGCCGGCGAAACGCCGTGCTTGCTTATCTCGTGTGCGAGGCGGCGAGCCATAACGCTGTGTCTTCTCCCGTAGCCGAAATATATTGCGAAGCCGATCAACAGCCAGACGAACAATCGCAACCAGTTCTCCGCGGGCAACGAGAACATCAGCAGCAGACAGATCGCGATTCCGAGTATCGGTACCAGCGGAACAAGCGGAGCGCGAAATGGGCGCTCGGCGTTCGGGTGCGTGCGGCGCATGATAAGCACCGCCGAGCACACAATCACAAACGCCAGCAACGTGCCAATGTTGACCAGGGTCAGCAATACATCGATCGGAAAGAGCGCGGCCGCGGTTCCGACGAAGATGCCGGTGGCGATCGTCGATTTCCAAGGCGTGTGAAAGCGTTCGTGAACCGCGGCGAAGAACTTTGCCGGCAGTAATCCGTCACGCGCCATCGCCAGCAGTATCCGGGCTTGACTCAGCATCGTTACCAGCACCACCGAGGTGATTCCGGCAACCGCGCCTAGCGAGATCAGCAATCGCGCCCACGTCAGGCCCTGCTGTTTGAAAGCGTCGGCAACCGGCGCGTTGATGTCCAGCTTGTTGTAAGGGACCATTCCGGTCAGCACTGCCGTAACGGCGATATACAGGACCGTGCAAAGCACCAGAGACGTGATGATCCCGATCGGCACGTCGCGTCGAGGATTGCGAGCTTCTTCGGCATGCGTGGACACGGAATCGAAACCGATATACGCGAAGAATATCAGCGCACCGCCGGCCAGCATTCCCAGGGGCTGCCCCCCCGCGTCCGTTTGCCCAAGGATAGTCTTGCCAAAGAAGCTGACGCCGGTCAGACCGTAGGGTGAAAAGGGATGCCAGTTGTTTGGATCAACGTAGAACACGCCAACTCCAATCACCAACTGCACGATCGCCAGTTTCACGACCACCATCGCCGCGTTGAAGCTGGCACTCTCTTTGATGCCGATGACCAGAATCACGGTGACGATCGCTGTGATGACGATCGCCGGACCGTCAAGCAATGTTCCGGTTGTCACCCACTTCCCGAGCTCGGCATCGAAATCAACCGGCGCGCGGCTCAGCGCCTCTGGAAGCTTGAGCCCGAATATGCCGATGAGGTCCTGAAAGTAAGCCGACGCGCCGTGAGTAACAGTCGCCGCGCTGACCGCGTAT
Source organism: Acidobacteriota bacterium (assembly GCA_038040445.1). Lineage (NCBI taxonomy): Bacteria > Pseudomonadati > Acidobacteriota > Blastocatellia > Candidatus Onstottus > Candidatus Onstottus frigus. The sequence goes on from JBBPIG010000008.1 coordinate 51,132, forward strand.
TCGAGCACCAGGTCCCAGCCGATTATCCACGCGAACAACTCGCCGAGCGTCGTGTACGCATACGTGTAAGGAGACCCGGCTACCGGGACCATCGCAGCAAACTCCGCGTAGCACAACGCCGCGAATACGCAGGCGCTTCCTGCGACGACGTATGACAGCATCAAGGCAGGACCGGCGACGTTGTGAGCCGCGGCGCCGGTCGCAACGAAGATACCCGCGCCGATGATCGCGCCAACTCCCAGGCTGGTTAGTTGAATTGGTCCGAGCACGCGACGCAAGCGGTGTTCGCCCGCCATCTCGTCGAGCAACAATCTGAGCGGCTTCTTGGCGAACAGTTGGTTCGCAGAAGACGCGGCCCCGCCTTGCGCCCCGGCGGGTTCGTCTTGCGAGCTTAAAGCTCGGACTTCTGATGCCAACGGTGATTTCCGCATTCCAAATCCTCCACGCGGCCTAAGGTTCAGGCCGATAGTTCCCGCCAGATTTGAAACGTTCACCGATGGCCGAGCGCTTCTAGCGGGGTTTGGAAAAACTCTGATAAACGATGTTGATCCAGGTTTTGGTGTTGATGAATCCACCGCCCCAGCTTTTCCACTTTTCGGGTAGCCCTTCTGTCTGAATCTGCTCGAGCGTCTTTCCCGCCTTCATCCGATCACGCACAATGCCGATCGTTTCGATTAGCATCGCGTGAAACGTCTTGAGGTCGTCGATCGTCGCGAGCGGACCGTGACCCGGGATGATCTTCGCGCCCGCGGGTATCTTCGAGATCGCGGTTGCCACGTTCTGTTCGTACCCTGCAACGTCTCCGCCGCTGTTGAGGTCGATGAACGGAAACATCCCGTTGAAGAAGTCATCGCCCATGTGAACCACGTTCGAGCGAGTGAAGAAGATTATGCTGTCGCCGTCGGTGTGCCCGCGCGGGAAGTGGATGACTCGAATCTCCTCGCCGTTGAAATGCACCGAAAGCGACTGATCGAAGGTTATGACCGGGAGCGCTTCCTTGGGCGCAGGAACCGCGGTACCGCCCGCCGGCTTCAGCTCACCCGAGAGCCGCTTGCGAACATTGTCGTGAGCGATGATCGAAGCTTCCACGCCGAACTGCGCATTGGATCCCGTGTGGTCGCCGTGCCAATGCGTATTGAGCACGTACCGCAGCTTGCCCTCGCCCAGCGCCTTGAGCGCCGCGCGAATCTTGTCCGCAAGCGGCGCGAACTGATCATCGACTATCAGGATTCCATCGGTTCCGACGGACACGCCGATGTTGCCGCCCGAGCCTTGCAGCATGTAGACGCTGCCGGCGACCGGGCTCGACTTGATCTCAACTTTCGACAGATCGCCTTGCGCTCGCGCGATTGCGACGGGCAAGCACACGATGATGGACAGAACCAGCGCGGTGTAACGACTCCTGTGACCAGCGATGTAACGAATCATGGATTGGCCTCCGTTTTAATCGGGATGGGTGCAGCTCGATGCTTCGAGGACTATACCCCATCCACGGCGCAGAGTTGAACGACCCTGCGCTTCGGCCACTCCGAGTTCTTGCCCGACATTTATCGTGCGCGGCGACTATAGGCCGAATCTGGGCGAGAGGCTATTGCATTGTCACGAAGGATTCAAATTGAGGAGCGGAGTGCTCGAGGAAGGAATTAACTGCTATTCATATCTATTCTTGTGAACGATCGAGACAGAGGATAGTTGGCTAAGGGATCAGTCCCGCGATGCGCCAGTACGGTCTCGCAAGCGGCCCGCTTGTCGAAATCGGCTCTTGATGAGCCGGCCTCGAACGTCGAAGAGCTCTGGACGTGCGGCGCGCGCGAGAGCCATGGAATTCGACAGCATTGTCTCGTCAACTTCTTCGCCGAGTCTCTGCAGTTCTGCCCGCTCTGCCTTGGTGAGCTTACCGTCGGTGTTCTTGTCCAGCAGCTTCGCGAGACGAGACTGTTTGCTGAGGGGAAGTCTGCGAAGGTGCACGGTGACGGTTTTCTGTTCGGGCGCGGTCGAAGCAAGCAGTCGTTCTGCAAGCTCGCGCCGCAGTCTCAACGGCAGACGCTCAGCGGCAGACAGCCAACTCTCAAAGCTTCGTTTATCTGAGCCACGATGCGACCCTCTCTCGTCCAACTTTCGGTTTGTGCGATGGCTCGACGTTACCAGCCCAATCCTCGGCCGGTCAATCTTTGTAAGGTTAACGAACTACACGCGCGGGTCAAAGCGCGCTACCGAGAAGCTCGCCTAGTTTCTTGCGGCAACTGCGGCTCAACATCAATTCGGTTCCGTCCTTCAGGATGACGCGATACTCGTTATGAAACCACGGCTGCAGCTCGCGAACGCGCTCGATGTTCACGATCGTCGAGCGATGGATGCGCGGGAACTTCTTCGGATCGAGCTGGCCTTCCATACTACCGATCGCTTCTCGCAGCAGGTAAGACTCCTTGCCGGCGTGGAGCCGAACGTACTTGCCTTCGGCCTCGATCCAATCGATCTCTTCGGTCTTCAGGAAGAACGCCCGGCCTCCCGCTTTGATCACCAGCCGCTCGATGTGACTGGGCTTTGCTTTTAGTTCGGCCAGCAGGGCAAGCGTCTGCCGATTCAGATTGTCTCCGCGCTCGGAAGCAAGGCGGGACTTCGCGCGTTGCAACGCTTTTTCAAATCGCGTGCGGTCGAACGGCTTCACCAGGTAATCAACGGCTGAGACCTCAAATGCCCGTAGCGCATATTGATCGTAAGCGGTCACAAAAATCACAAGCGGGATTTGCGGCTCCGCTATCGATTCCAGAACATCGAAGCCGTCAATCTCCGGCATCTGCACATCGAGAAAAACCAGATCGGGGTTCTGAGCGCCGATCGCGGCAATGGCTTCGCGTCCGTTGGCACTGTCGGCGAGGATCTCAACCTCCGGATCGTGGGCAAGCATCCGCCTGATCTTGCGGCGTGCCAGGGGCTCGTCGTCGACTATCAGTACGCGGATTCTTCTGCCTGCCGTCATCTTATCGTGACCTCTTCCTGCTCGCGAACGACGCCCGCCGTTACGAACGGGAATTCCAGCATCACTTGCAGTCCGCCTTCCGGAGCGTCCGACAACTCAAATCGATGAGCCGCTCGATACAACTGTTCGAGCCGGGCACGGGTGTTCGTCAGCCCCAGCCCTTCCTTAATTCGTCCGCTCGAAGCTTCGCCGCGGTGCAGCCCGCGTCCGTTGTCTTTCACCTCCAATTGAAGCGTGTCCCCGGACCGCTTCGCGTTAATCTCAATCTGTCCCGGAGCGATTCGCGAGACGATCCCATGCCTGATTGCATTCTCGACTATCGGCTGCAGGATGAGGTTCGGCACGCGCGCGTCGAGCGTCTCCGGCTCGATATTCATAATCACGGTCAGGCGATCGTGGAAGCGCACCTGCTCGATCTCGAGGTAGCACCTCAAAAACTCCAGCTCTTCTTGAAGCGTGACCTCTTGCGCGCCCGAGTTCTCGAGCGTCATCCGCAGCAAGTCTCCGAGCCGCGCCAGCATTTGATCCGCGGCGTCGACGTCTTCATCGAGCAGCGCGGAGATCGAGTTGAGAGTGTTGAACAAGAAGTGCGGATGCAACTGCATCTTCAACGCCTGCAACTGAGCCTCGGTCACTTGCAACTGGGCCTCGGCGAGCTCGGCCTTCAGACGTGAGATCTTCACCTCTTCTTCCTGATGGCGCCGGTAGTAGTCGATCGCGTAGCTGACCAGGAAGATCGTCCCGTAGCTCATGAAGCCGGTCGGAAGATTGAACAGGATGTCGGACCTCCCACACCAACATCTGGCCAAGCGACGGCGGTTGCTTGAAGATGTCGACGTAATGCTCGGCGAAGAAATAATAGTTCAGGGTGAAGGACAAACCTATGAGCATCCACACCGCCAGCACCAGGACCCATAACGTCGAATATCGCCTTAGCATCGCTTGCCCCTTCGCGTGGCTCGCACCCGCGTTGAAAATGGTTGTCTATGATAGCGCGAAATCGCAAACTCAAGCACGACTTTGTTGAGCGCGTGATTTGCGAGCCAGGCATTGTTTGACCACCGTGCGCCAAGGCGATAAGGTTTGGTGTTTCCGGCTAGCGACGAAGAAAGTTCAGAGTTCAGCCTGCTCAGGTTTCGAGGGCAAGCTGAAGCTTGAACTCTAAGGTTCAGAGTTCAGCCTTCAGGCTGCTCAGGTTTCGACGGCAAGCTTGAACTCTGAACTTGGAAAAGCGAACCCGATGCTTAGAATGTCAGCAGAAGAACTCGAGCAATTCCTCTACTCGCATTTTCCGGACCCTGAGCATCGGGCCTTCACGGTCGAGCGGGTCGATGAGATGTTCGCGCAGATTCGAATGCGCTACGATCGCCGGCACCTGCGGCCGGGCGGAACGATCTCAGGGCCCTCGCTGATGATGCTATCGGACACAGCGATGTACATGGCGTTGCTTGGAATGATCGGCCCGGTAGCGCTGGCAGTCACTACGAACCTGAACATCAACTTCCTGCGCAAACCGGCGCAAACCGATGTCATCGCCGGTTGCAAGCTGCTGAAACTCGGCAAGCGGTTGGCCGTCGGCGAAGTGACTATGTTCTCAGAAGGGGACCCCGAGCCGGTGGCTCATGCGACGGTAACGTACTCAATCCCCCCAGAACCAAATCCGACGTAATCGGTGGATTTCTGGAACACTTGCATGCGCTGCTCGACTGAATGACAATCTCTCAAGTCGAGCCGATAGAGTTCGCCGGAGGCAGTTCAATGTCAGTCGCGCAATCAGAGGCACGTCATACGGTCGAAGAATACTTAGCGTCGGAGCTAGTGTCCGAAGAGCGCCACGAGTATCTTGACGGGCAGATTTATTTGATGGCCGGCGAGAGCCCCGAGCACGCCGACATTTGCTCTAACCTGGTCTTTAAGCTCGTCGGTCAGTTGAGAGACACGCCTTGCCGGGTGAGGTCGAAAGACACGAAGGTTCGAAGCGGTGCTTCATCCATGTCTCGCAAGTCGGCCAAGGGGTTGTTCTCTTACCCTGACTTAGTTGTGATTTGTGGAGAGCCGCAGTATTACGACGAGCATCGCCACGTCGTGATCAACCCCAGCGTGATCATCGAAGTGCTATCAGACTCGACCGAAGCCTTTGATCGCGGCGCAAAGTTTCTACGCTACCGGAACTGGAATCCCTCCCTGACGGACTACATCCTCGTTTGCCAGTCCGAGGTCATCGTCGAGCACTACGTGCGCCAGCCCGATGACAGCTGGTCAATCTACGTGTACCAGGGTCTCGAGGACAGCGTCTTCATCAAATCAATCAACTGCACGTTGCGACTCGCCGAAGTCTACGATCGAGTGGTATTCCCCGCGGAGTTGGAGGACGAGACCGGCGAAGAACAGTAGCTCGGAGAGTTCATGACCTGGCGCGCGTTCTCAGGCTTCCGGAGCCACAAACTCCGAAACAAAGGACTACGCCAGGAAGTGGGGGTTGCGCTAAGTAAGTTGGTCAATTCGCGTTATCTGTCAACCACTCTTGTATTTTCACCGACTCGTCGCCACAGAAGGTCTCCGCGCCTGAGAAGGTGTCGCTGTGCAGCCAGAAGCCGCAATCATTCAGATCGAGAAAGTAGTAACGGCCGCTGGTCTTCTCGCGCAGTATGTAGCAGCTCCCTGTGTAGATCTCCTTGCGGACGGCGAGAGCTTCCCCCTCAAAAGTGATCTGGCTCAAGAACCTTTCACGCTTGTCACTGCGTTCAATCCACACGTCGCGCTTGCCCTGCCTGTTGTGTCCAAAGCGATAGTCAGCTACACACACTGTAGCGTCCTTTAGAAGATCGAATCTTTCCGTTTCTAAGTGGTTGGGTATCATCTTTAGTTCCAGCTCCGTCCGCTCCCCGACAAGAACTTGAAGGGGAGCGGACACCGCGGGGGCTAACCGGTTCCGATCAAACGACTGCCTATCGGCGAAGTCTCCATTGTTGATTAGCCTGGTTGGCGTAATCCCATAGCTGGATGTTGGCCCCGTCCTGCCTCCCCTGCTCGGTCACGTCGAGACACTTGCCGTTGTCCACGCTCACGATCCGGTAGTAATCGCCGCCAATCTGCTCCAAGCGCCAGCGCTGTTGCGGGCTACCCCTCCAACTCTGCTGGATGATGTTGGCGCCGTTGTTGTCCCTGCCGCCCTGGACAGTGAGCGCTCTTCCGCTTTGCCGACTGATGATGGCGCTTTCGCCGTTGCCAAGGTCTATGACATCCCAGTTTTGATTGGGCTGTTCGGCATAGCTCCATTGCTGGATGTTGGCCCCATCTTGATTGCTCCGCTCAGTCACGTCCAGGGCTTTATCGCTGTGGCGGTTCATTATTGCACCAGAGTAGCTCACGCGCCCGTTAGGCCGGTTGCCAGTACCGAAGCCGGCGCGGTTGCTGTCGCGGTCGATGTTGTCGCGGCGGTTGTTGTCGCGGTTGGTGTTGTCGCGGTTGGTGTTGTCGCGGTTGGTGTTGTCGCGGTTGGTGTTGTCACGGCCATCGCCGAACCAGCCGCTTCTCAAGTCGTACCTGACGCCAGACACACTGCCGTAGCGGCTGCGGTTGTTGACTATTGCTTCGTAGGAGAAGTCTCTCGACCTCCCCCCGTTGTTTCGCGAGTCGTCATACCGTTGATCGTTGTCGCGTGAATTGCTGTAACGTGAATCGTTGTTCCGTGAGAAGCTGCCCGTTCCGCGGACGCGAACTTCCGTTCGCGATTTGAAATCGGTTTCGGCATCGGTGTTAAAAAGCACAGTCAGATTGCGCCCGCCCTCTTGATTGATAATGCGTTGCCTGACGGCCCGTTGAGCCTGATCAATCGCCCGATCCCCCGTGCCTTGTGCCAGGACCGTGCTCAGACTGCCGCCGGCCAGGATAACCGCGAGCAACGCGAAGGCCGGCACAACCATATTTCGAACTACAATGTTTTTCATGATTTTCCCTTTGAAGTTGCAGATCGACTTCGAGCAAAGCCGTATCGGTATCGTCGAGTTGACAAGCTGCAACTTAAGTCTTGCCCCTCTATGTTTATCCATCCACTCGCGTAGGCTGGTTGCCAGCTCGCCCGTAGACACCAGCTAGTTCTCATTTGTCTTTGGGCGCTCTGAGCGCAGAGTCGACCTGTTCTTCGACCGCGGCCTTGGTCTCTCCCATTACTTCTGAGATCTCGCAGATCAGCAGCCTTCTCGCCCTTCCGAGCGTCCCGGATTCTCCAAGTGTTAACGCCCTCGTACCGCCTAACTCAGTCAATGATGCGACGACCTCAGCGAGGTCGTAGGGCGACCCGGAGGTGAACAGTTTCAAATTGTCGGTTGCGCGCTGCTTCCAGTTATCGGCTGTCTTGGCGCTCTTCTTTAGATGAGCCAGGAGCCGAGGAATCTCAGACTTCTTCATCAGCAACCGGACACCAATGGCTCGAGCCTTTTCCACTGGCACGAACAAGTCGCCGCGATTGTCGTCCAGCACAGTCAAGTGATAAAACATTATCACCCTGGAATCGACGACTCTCTTGACGACGCAGGTAATACGGCAGGGACCTTGACCCGGATAGATCGCCTTATTTCCAGTTCTCAGCGGCCCTCGACTTCTACCTCGACGGTCAGGCGCAAGACTTTCGTCGAATCCACGAGCGCTCATGGGTAGAGCTCCTTTCTCACCCGTCTTTCAATGCTAATGATCTCGGGAATCGTCAGTTCGAACGTGTTCGCATATGGACTCCCGAACTCGTGTTGCCACTCCCGCCGAACCGCCGCCATTTGTCTCCAGTGATAGCTTTCGCTGGGGTTGCCGGACGTGTCAGTCAGTTTGGTTGATGATGCGGCAGGAATGTCGGCAATGAGTCTGACCTGTCTGTTGCTTCTTATCATAGGGTCTCTCTATTTAAGCCCACCTGAGCATACGCCATTGCCGGAACCACTTCCGTCCAATATTGGACAGTCTTGAAATTAAGCCACTAGAGTCTGCTGAAAAAGGCTGATATTACCGCGAAGGCACCAAGGCACCGGGGCACCAAGTCGAGGCGGATATCACCCACGAATGCACCAAGTCGGGACAACCGGGACTACATGGCGTTGGTTCTTTGTGAGCCCTGGTGGTTTAGTGTCTTGGCGGTTGATCCTCGGTTTTCAACATCCGCCGTCCTTAAGCTCTGTTTCTCACAGGCTCGTGTCTGGCATTCCCATCCGCCGCAACCAACGGAAATGCGACGCCACACCTGACCAGAAGGACTCGTGTTCACTGTATTTCACCCCGAGCTCGCGGCAGGTCTGCTCTACAAGCTTCGAGATAGCCGGGTAATTGACGTGGCAGATTCGAGGAAACAGATGGTGTTCGATCTGAAAGTTCAAGCCGCCCAGGAGCCAGGCTGCTACCCGGCTGCGCCGAGCAAAGTCCACGGTAGTTTCAACCTGATGTATGGCCCACGAGTTTTCGATTCGCCCAGTGTCCTGTCGCGGCAGCGGAAACTCCGCCTGCTCCACGCAATGCGCCAATTGAAATACAACGCTCAGCACAAGGCCGAGCACAACCGCCGCTGCGGCGTAGAACAACGCAACGACCAGGACGGGGTGAAACAGCAGGGGAATCCCGAATGCTAATGCGAGAAAAATCGCTTTGCCGGCTAGGAAGACAACGAGGTCCCAACCCTTTGGGCGCGGCAATCGGTGCTCTCCAATTCGGCCGGGGATCACGTCGCGGAAATCACCTACAAGATGCCAGTTGATGGCCATGAACCCGTAAAGCGGCCAGAGATAATACTGTTGCCACCGGTAAAACCAGAACCGTCTGCGATGCGGCGTCAGCCGTCCCAGGCCGCCGAGTTCGATGTCGGTGTCATGCCCCGTGATGTTGACATAGGTGTGATGGAAGACGACGTGCTTCCAGTGCCAGTGATGGGAACTCCCACCGACTACATCCAGCGTCATCGCCATCATCTTGTTGACCCAATCGTAGTTCGAGTAGGCGTGATGGCTGCCGTCGTGCTGAACATTGAAACCGATCGCCGCTGTCACTAATCCGAGCACTATCGCCAGCGGTAGTGCCTGCCACCAGGTTTGGGCAACAAACACCAACAATGCGTAGGATGCTATGAAGCAGGCGAGAAGGATCGCGGTCTTCACGTACATTTGCGGGCAGTCACGTTGCCGCCGCCCGGTGCTTCGGAAAAACTCATCGATCCGCCGCCGAACCTCCACTTGAAATTCGCTATTGCCAGCGAATTTCAAGCTTCTGTCATATCCGGCCGATTCTGCATGCTGGTCGGCGTTGCGCGGCTGAATCTCTTGTGTGGTTGTCATTAGGTGGCATCCAGTACATTTACACAATTCAGCGCCGTCCGAGCCTGACGGGTTTGATTCGTGGTCCGCGCGCCCGTCGGTTTTTTGGAGCAACGCGGTGGTCAACAACAAAGCAATCTATGCTTGCAACCGGCGTCTAAGCAGGAGTGGAGCGAGGCGATCAGCTCATCCTCATACGTTGGCTTGTCCGCAGCCCGAAGAAGCAGCATTAGCTCCTTCTTCGGGGGGAAACCGACGCTCAGGTCCACTCACGTTCTTTAGCGAAGCGCCTCCAAGGTGAGGATTGTACCCAAAATGGCGCCCAGAATGACATACTTGCCATTCGAGCGGCGGCCATTGATAGCGGCTGTTGTAGCCATCTTCGTAGCCGCGACGGAAGCCCTCGCGGAAGTAATAGTTGTAGTCGTCCCGCTCTACGTAGTAGCCGCTGTAGCCGTAGTTGGTGTCGCGATAGGCGTAAGAGTCTTCATAGTTGGAGCCCCAGTGATCCTGCCGGTCTGCCTTGTCCGGCGCGGAAGCCCTCCTCATAACCGTAGTTCACAGCCTGCCGTACCAGATTTGCGCCGTACTGATTCGTCTCGTAGTAGCTGCCGCCACGAGAGTATCGAAAGCTCGGAGGCGTGTAGAAGTACGGATCGCGGCCATAGTTGTAGTTACGCCCGTTTCGCAGACTTAATTGCTCCTGACGTAGGCGCTGGAGATACTGTTGCTGGAAACGGTACCGCGCCATACGCTTCTGTTGCTGTAGCTGTTGCTGACTGCTGTTGTGCGAGGCGCTGCTGCTGATCCAGATGTTCACGGTCACTGGACTAATCCCGTTCGCTTGGGCTCACAGCTATTTCGCTCTCCGCTTGGAGTAGCTCCCGAGCGTAGCGGAAAACGCCCGCACGTCTGCTGGCGCTTTGACACTGCCCTCCTGCAGCACTGTCTTTGCCCTCGCGCCTTCGCCATAAACCGCCTGCATATCATCATCGTCCAAAGTGATGACGACGCCCTTCAGCTCTAACCCGGCAAACAGGCCTTTGCTGCGAGAGTATGAGAGAATTTCCGCATCCATTCGGATGTTCGTGGACGCTCCAGCCTGCCGCCCCACCGGGCCCGCGGCGGCCGAAGCATCCCCGCCAATCTCGAACTTGTCGCCCATCAATCTGTTCAAGCCGTTTTGATTCATGAACAGAAGCACGAAGTCGGTTGACTGCGCGCCGATCTGTAAACCGACGCTGCCGCCCCTGAGGTTGAAGAACGCAGGCGCGCTCCAGCCACTCTTCGTCCGGCAACTGGCGACGCCGCGCCCGCCTCGCGCGCCAACAACGAAACCCGCCTTGAGAACCTGAGGAAACACCGCTACGCACTCGGCGCCATCCAGGATGTCTCGAGGAACTGACTTGTCCGGCGCGCGCATGATCTCACGGAACACGCGAGCCGCCTTTGCGGATTGAGACACCGCGTCGCGATAGTCCTTGCTCTGCTTCTGCCCTGCGAAACACACCGTGCTCGCTACGAGACAAGCGAGCACGCTGCATACTGCTGTCGAGATCGTCTTTAGCTTCATACTAACCTCCACCTTGTCCGGCTCACCGGACCGCTTGAAAGACCGCACGTTATTATTTGAAATGGTAAGCGCACCTCGCGGCGGGTTTCTGTCCAATATTGGACAGTTTTCGGAGAATTGTTGGGGTGAACGGTTGCCTGACCAAGTCTAAAGGATCGATGCGAGGTAAGCAGTGAGCTTTTTTTCCTTGATGATCAGATGGTGCTCCGTGTTGTACTCAATGAGGTCGAGGTTCCGAAATCGCTGCATAAACACGCTGATCCGCGGCCGTGTCGTACCTACCATTGTGCCCAATTCTTCGTGAGAAAGCTTGACCTCGATGCGCATGCTCCGAGGGTCTTTCTTGCCGAGCTTTTTGGCGATTTGCAACAACGTCTTCCCAAGGCGCTGCTCGCTATCGACCGTCACCAAGTTCGCGATGACCTGCTGTTGGTCCGCCACGCGCACGGCAAGATACTTGACGAAGCCTTCAAGCAGTGAGTCTTTAGCCAGGCGCTCGAGAAACATGGCACAGGGCATCTCTTTCAAGGAAGTATCTTCCATTGCGGTTGCTGTTTCCAGCCGGCTGCCAAGCCCAGACAGGCACAACTCGCCGAAAACATCTCCCGCACCGTGGATGGCTAGCATGCATTCTTTACCTTCAGACGAGACCATGACCAGCTTGATCTGCCCTTTTTCTATGAAGTAGACCACCTCGCGTTCGTCCCCAGCCGTGTAGACATGATCGTGCTTGCCGACCTTGATAGGGCTCGAGTTTTTGAGTTCATTGAGCAATGACCCCTGCATTTGTTCTTTGAATTGATCTGACTGCGAAGTTTGTTGAATCATCTTCTTCCCCGTCCATTTTCCGCCGATTATCTGGTAGTGCTTAACGAACCGCCCCAGTATACGCCTCATATAAGAGACGCGCCGTTCAATATTGGACAATTGTAACCTTTTCTTTCTTGTGAAACAAACGTTGGGACGCAAGAGGCGGAAGTGGTCGGATGGGTGCTTCTTCCGGCCAGAGTAAGTGTTCTGGTTCTCGTCGTCTCTGTTGGATTCCCAGTCGACGTCCTTAGCTTTATCTTCATCAAGTGTCTCCGAGCGGTGTTCTAATTTCGGTCTTCTCTCTCAACTATTTTCAATTCCGTCTAATATTGAACAGACTTGTCAGAGCCTGATTCTGTACCATTAAGGGGTTTCAGGTGTGACTATGGAACAGCAGATGCGATGGCGCTTCGAAGTCAACAATCCACTCATGTCCACTGAGTGGCGACCTCTGTGGGAGGTTGCCGAAGATCAACTCCTAGCGTCTCAAGAGCTGAGAGACGAACTCAATAGAATTAACGCCCCGGTTCAACTTCGTATAGTTCGTAGCTCAGACTAGGTTCCGCTTCCCTTGTCATTGCCACTCACCAAGCATAGGTCTCGTTGAGACCAGAGCTTAGCTTACTCTTTTCTCCAAGGTTCTCTGGAATCTGCCAGACCAAACTGACCTCAGCGGCTCACTGTCTTGCACGCGACAGTTGGTAAAGCGGGCAGGGGAACTTATCGAGTAAGACTCAGCGGTGCTGTTGACAATGAGAACTAGCCGCGCCTTTGTATGTAGTCTGGGGTCGATCGTAACGCGTCGCGCTTTGTCATTCTCCTAAGATCGTCCTCGTTATGTCTTCCCCGGATGGCTCACTCGCTGGAAGTCCAAGCGGGCTCTATTGGCCTTCGTCGATTGGAAGTCACGGACCCATAACCGGAGCGTATCGATGATTGGAACCTCGACTGGTAGCTGTTTATGCTTCTCGCCTGGTGACGACATACCAGGCTTGATCAACCGCACGTTCATGGTTGCCCCTCTCCGTTATTAGTCACCGCCAAAGCATTCGAATCGACATCGCGGACATTGGCGATAGCCCGAGCGGCCGATTCGGCGTCGGCCTTTTGCGTCGAAGATTGCACAACGCCGGTCAGTCTTACTTCGCCGTTGTAAACATCGACTTTGATCTGTTGAGTCTTCAGGGTCGGGTTATTCAGGATCGACTGCAACACGGCCGCTTTGATTTCAAGGTCAGGGACGTATTGCTTTTCTGCATTGGCGGCTTGAGTCTTTGGATCCACCTGGAGATTGTTCACAACGTTGGCGACGCCTTTGGTACTGCGCGCGATCTCTTCCGCCACGCGCTTGTCATCTTCGGTCGGCACGTGGCCCGTCAGAGTTACATCGTTGCCACTCTTGCCAGGACTGTTGCTCGAGTCAACGTGGATGTCGAAAGAAGAGAGTTGCTTATTTAACGCCAAAGCGCTCTTGACCGCGCTGGTCGTGGCCGCGTCTTCCGTGTACTCCTTCGCCGCGTTGAAGTCGGACGAGATGTCTCGATGGCGATAACCATAGAAATAGTACAACGCACCAGCGATGATGACTATCGTGACAACGGTAGTAATAATTGATCTGCGTCGCATGGGTCCTCCTCTTTGGGATGGGCTGGCGTACGCCCATCCCAGCAGCCTTACACTGTTACCTTGCGGTGCGCGACTAGTCGAAACGCACCATTGATTGCGAGATGAATCAAGACATAAACAACGAGCGCGAACAGATAAGATATGCGGAACTGATGCACTCCGGCCGACGGAGTTCCCACGATGCGTTCGAAGGGCGCTAGCAGCGGTCGAGTGACCGCGCCGATGAACTGAACGAATCCGTTGCCGGACCGCGCGCCCATCAGCCCCAGCAGGAACTCCAAGGCGATCAGCCCGTAGATGAGGTAGAAGAAGTAATCTACTACCTGTGAAATCCGGGCTGCAGTTCTGCCGCGCCCCATCTCACGTTCGGTACTCACCGCTTCGTGCACCGACTTCTGTTTTAGTTCGTGAGCCACGCCAGCCACCTCGGCAGATTCCTTTGGCTCGACTCGCGCAGACTCTTGCTTGATGCGAGCGTTCACATCGTCATCAATCGAGGCCTTGACCTCCTGATGCGAAGCCAGCCGGCGCTCTTCGTCTAACAACACATTGGTTTTATCAACGCCTTCAGTCATGGACATAAGTTCTCCTTCCAAACCCCTGATCGATCAGGCTTCTCTTAAAGCGACTTCAGGTATTCGACCAGATCGTTCTTTTCTTGCGCCGGCGACTCATCTCCACGGCGCGCCCACAATCGGCTCACTCAGACATACCGGCGCCTCGTCAGCAATCCCAGGACGGCAACTAACACCGCCGCTCCGATAATCGCCCACACGATCGGGAAGCTCGTGTGACCGATCTTCAAAACATAGATTTCAGGTAATCGAAACTGGTTGACGGCCCAGCTTCCAATCAGGGCGCCGATGAAGCCGATAGCGATCGAGGTCAAGCATCCGCCGCGTGAATATCCTGCGAGCCTCTGGCCGATCACGCCCACGAGGCCGCCGACGATCAGTAGAATGATTAGACTTTCCACGCTCAAGTTCATGTTCTGCTCCCGTTCCTCGTGCGAAAGGCGCCAACAACATGCCGTCATGATTCATTCTGGGTGGTGCTTTATGCGGGGCGTCTTAACCGGTGTCGAGAAGCGCCACTGGTGAGCGCGGCGCATCCCGAACAACACGGTTTGATCATGGCGTGACTGCTGTCTTAACAGCGTGCTTTGTGCCACGGCCTACGTGCCTGCCAACGTAGCACCGCCGTCGTCGTTAGTATCACCCGTCTTATTCTGAGTCTCAATGTTCATACTCCTATCCAACAAGTTTTCTTTCTCAATTCGTTCGGAATTCTCGGGCCGCCCGCTCGGTCGAATTTCAGCACATCGACCGCTCTTTCCACGCAACTCAAATGGACGGCGGCAGGCTCAAATGATGCGGCGAGGGAGGACCTCGAAGGACTCGGCCCAACATCAAGAACGTCGCTTCAAGCATGAGTCCACCGACCGCTACTCCCACTCCCGTCATCATCAGCCCCATCCCTATAGCAGTAATTTCCAGCATCTCTATGTCTCCAAAGCTTCATCCGGTCAGCCCGGAGGCGTCCTTCTACTTACGTTGCCATGATATGCTCGGCAGGGATGGCTTTCAGTCCAATAGAGGACAAGTTCGAGAATAATTCCTTGGCATAAAATTGGACTACGGCAACAGATTAAGTTACGGACTAGCACAAAAGTGATGACGTTGATCCTAAAAGCGATCGGCGAATTCACCCGAACGGAAGGTGAGCGTTGAAGGGTAGCGGCAGCCCATCAGTCACCAGTAGGCGCACATTCGCGCTCGCCCTGTTTTGCGCGAGTGTGTTTTTGGGCGCCGCAGATTTGCTTAAGATGCAGACTGGCCCGATGCCCGCTCTTTATGACCCGGGTGCACCTAAGACGGATTCCGCGAAGCCTGCTCACGCGAAAGCAGAGAAACCGAAAGCGGAGCCACTGCCCGTAGCGCCGCCGCCAGATACCGCATCAGCGACCGGACCGACAACCACAGTTACGGATACCGATCTAAATTACATTGCCGCGAGAAATCTGCTGATACCGGTGGCGGGCGTGACTGCGAGTGGGTTGCATGACACCTTCAATCAAGCGCGCTCCGAAGGGCGGCAGCACGACGCGATCGACATAATGGCGCCTCAAGGGACGCCCGTGCTGGCTACGACTGACGGCTCAGTGATCAAGCTCTTTCAGAGTGATCGAGGTGGAGTAACCCTCTACGAACTCGATCCATCAGGGCGCTATGTTTATTACTATGCACACCTGATGCGCTACGCTGAGGGTGTTGCGGAGGGAAGGCAACTGCGGCGCGGCGATGTGATCGCTTATGTCGGCGACACCGGCAATGCCGGCGCGGGAAAGTTTCACCTCCACTTTGCCATTTCGAAGCTTACATCCCCGCACCAGTGGAGCGGCGGTGATCCGATCAATCCGTATCCTTTGCTTGTTCGCAAGTGAGAAGAGCTAATCGATTGACAAGGCGTCTCGCGACCGCGCGGGTCGGAATCGCGAGAGCGTTCAAGGGCTAAGCACCTCCGATTGGTGGTCGGAGTAAACTGCTATCGGGGCTGATAAGACAGCATGTCTGTAATTCTTTACCTTCGCCGGCGAGAGCGTGGCGCGGCTTTCTTCGACGCAACGCCCGCGTTCAGATCCACAGGCCCAGGATAGCCTTTGCCCAGGAGTGCTGGAATCGCGACGACCACTTCCTTGCCTCCCTTGATTGTGCGTGTCACCTTGCCGCTCGCGACGTTGTTCGCCTTCGACTCTTCCCTGCTCTTATCACCTTTTCTTGACGAAGAGCTCGTCGAAGGCGCGGCTGAAGAGTTGCCTTTAGCGCTATCTGATTTGTTGGTGGCGGTCGCGTCTGGTACCGGCTTGCCGCCGGCGTCGCGAGCCATTTGGCCGAGGGCGCGCGTCACCTCTGCGCGCTTGCTATCACTCAACTGATCGAGGGTCACGCCATACGATTGCAGCACATTGCGCAGATTCTCTTCCGTATTCGTGCCGCGATCATATACATCTCGGTAGATGTGCAGCTTGCCGTCCTCAACGGTTATGGTCTCGTAGCGCAGCTCAACCGGCACGGCTTTGCTCAACTTCACAGGCTTGGTCTCGGTCTTGTTCTTTTGATACTCGGCGATCTGTTCATCCGAGATTTCGGTTCCGCCAAGTTGCGCCAGCCGTTTAGCAAAGTCCTGTATCTGCGCACTGGTCAATCCAACGCAGCCGTGCGACGCGAAGCCGCCGAGTTTAGCCGGAGCTTTGCCTCCGTGTATCAGCGACGGCAAGCCGATCGGAATCTTGATCGGGCCAAGGGGATTCAGCTTATCACCGGCCTCGATTCTCTCCCCGACCTTGACCTTGCTTCCGGGCGATTCAACCCAGGGTTCATCCGGAGGCGTCCACGTTGGGTTGAAAATGATCGTGTCAGCTTTACGCAGCCCCGTCGGAAGCGGGAATTCAGGATAGCCTATGCCGATTTTATAAGACTTGATTAACTTGCCGCCTTCAAACAGATCCATTCGAAAGGCAGGCGCGTTGACGACAACACGCTTATCTTGGGGTACTCCGACGGCATCTCGAGGCGCTGCGGCGGGTGTGACGCTAGCTGTTGTTGGAGCGGTTACGTCGCCGCTCCAGCGCTCGTTTACAAAGGCGATCAGCTCCTGAGTTTTCTCTTCGCCGATTGCCGCCCTGCTCTTTTCGTAGGCGTCTTCGCGGGCCGCCGTCGTCCTGCCGGCATATTCATCGTGATTATCACTTTCGCGTAGCTTGGACGTTTCCTGGCGCGCGATACTCCTGAGCTTATTCACCTGTTCATCCGTGAGCTGCAGTTTCGACTTAAGCTCCGCCGCGAAGTTCTCTTGGGCGAAGAACGCATCAAGCACAGGTAAGGTCACCGGTTGAGTGTTCGGCGGCGCATTGCCGGTCTTCGCCGGCGTCGGTGCAGATGTTGTTGCCGTAGCACTTGCCGCGTTTGTGTTGGCGGCTGGGGTAGGCCTGTTGCCGGTTGTGTTCGACGACTCCGTCACGCAGCCTGCGCCGACAAGGAGAATGACAAGAGCAACAAACGCAGACATCAATCGCAGGGTTTCGTTCATCTCCCCAAGTCCTTTGTGCCAGTCATCTGACGAACGGTTAATGGCGTGATGTCTCGGGCAAATGAAGTTAGACGCGTCTGAGTTCTTGACGAACCCGGAGCGCACCACGCCGCAAGGCGCAACTAATTTGTCACAACCCTACTCTTGCGACGCAGAATCAAATCCCTGCTTTCTTTCATCCGCCGCTGTTTAACCGCTGCGTTCCGGCTTAGATCACCCTCCGTCGGCCGCTGAGCAGGTTGAAGATCAACACTATCACCGCAACCACAAGCAACAGGTGAATCAACCCGCCGCCGACGCCGCCGAGCAGTCCTAGCAGCCACAGGATTAGCAGAATAACCAAGATTGTCCAAAGCATAATGCACCTCCAGGTTGTAGGCACGTCCTCCGTGTCGAGCGCCCAAGGCTCCCCCGACTCCGGTTTACGCTTCAAATGCTACGCCTGTTCGAGATCAGTTTCTGTGCAGTATGGGACATTCTCTAAAATAATTGGCAGCTATGATCAGCGGCTGCTCAACAGGTCCAGAGAACCCGAGCCAGATAATGTGCGCTCCTGGTCACTCAATCACTCGTCGGGCCAAAGCGGCGGTTAGCTCGCTATCCAGTCTTGAAATCTTTATCGTAATTGTATACATTATTGGCCCCAAGGATGGTTGACAGTCATTGCGTCATTGGCCCCAAAGGGTGATTGACAGTCAGTACTTCGTAAACGCCCGAGGGGAGGGTCGAAGTATGATTCAAGATTATCCCGAGACGGTTCTATTCAAAAAACAGATGCGCGAGTCGTTGCAGCGCGAGGTCAAGAACTCGCGCGCCATCAAGATCGCGAAACACGAAAACGTCTACACCTTTGGGGAGCACGACGAGATGGTCTACTTCATCGAGAGCGGGCAGGTAAAGCTGCTTATGCTCTCTTCTGCGGGCAGAGAGTGTCTGCTTGCTATCCACGCTTCAGGAGATGTCTTCGGCGAGTTGTGCCTGTCGGGGATAGCGGGCCGGCTGGAAACTGCGACCGCAATGGAAGACACGCTCTTGAAAAAGGTTCCGTGTGCAAAGTTCCTTGAACGTTTGGCCACCGACTCGCTGCTTGAAGGTTTCGTGAAGTATCTGGCCGTGCGCGTGGCAGACCAACAGGGGGTCATCGCTAATTTGGTGACGGTTGATAGCGAACAACGCTTAGGGAAGACCTTGTTGCACTTGGCCAGACAATTGGGCAAGAAAGGCCCTCGCAGCACACGCATCGGGCTGAGGATTTCACACGAAGAACTGTCGCACATGATCGGCACAACGCGGCCCCGCATCAGCGTGTTCATGCAGAGATTTCGGAACCTGGGGCTGATTGAGCTCAGCGAAGAGCACTATCTAATCGTCGAGGAAGATAAGCTCACCGCTTACCTGGCATCGATTGCCTAGCCCAGCGGCGCCCCCCACCTACCATCGAAACTTTATTCTTGCACTTGTTCAGTATTGAACAGCATTGAATCCGCAAGTGGGATATTGTGACCACAGTTTACCAATGGGTGTACGGCATCGGCAGCAATGACATCCATTCACGGCGATCCCGTACACCGATTGGTAATTTGTTCGAGGCCCAACTGCTTCCCCGGGTACAAACAGAGCTTAATTTAAGTTTAGGGGCCTGTTTATAAGACATTTGCATCGGAATTGCGAGGTCGAAATGACAGCATCAGTAGCACGAAAACGGATTCTCTGCGTTGATGACCATGAGGATACCAGGGACATGATGCGAGCGCTGCTTGGCGAATACGGCTATGAAGCGGTAATCGCCGCTTCCGTGTCCGATGCGTTGGCAAGTGCCAGGTCCGGCGGACTCGCCTTGTGCATACTCGATCATTGGATAACAGAGGGCAACGGCATTGAGCTATGTCAGCAGATTCGCGCCTTTGACTCACACACGCCGATCATGTTCTATTCAGGCGCGGGCTATAAAGCTGATATCAAAAAGGGGCTGGATGCCGGCGCGCAGGCCTACCTCGTCAAGCCGGACTTTGAACGTTTGAAGCCGACCATTGATCGGCTGATTCATGGAGCCGACCCCACCTCTCATCTCAGTCTTCGGTAGGTTTCTGCCAAGCCTCACGCCGAATATGCACGGCCGCCGTTGCGACCCGGTCATTGGGCAGACGAAACTCGACGACACCATTTCCAGTCCCACCATCCGAAACCACCCGAACTTCTAATGCTGTTTCCTTCATTTTCTCATCTCCGTGTGCCTGTGCGAACCCAGATTTGTATGAACTCTTGAACCAGTCAAGGCCGAGCATATGATGCTCGTTCCCGCTATGGCGTTCGCTCCAGGAGCCGGTAGATTTTGGGTTAACGATTAGGACACTATCCTCAAGTCTCGTCAGAGTTACGAACAATCCGCAGTTCAACCGGCGCATTTATTCGATTCAGTTCGTCTCTCAGTTCTTGATTCGCCCCGAGCTTATCTTCGTCAAAATCCCACAGAGGCCGCCAGTCAGTGGACGTAAGTGGATTATTGGCTTCTAACCGCCAAGGCTTCTTACCCGTCTGCTGTTCCATAGCTCGTAACCTTAAACCGCTCTATGCTACAGATCAGGCGCTGAGGAGTCTGTTCAATATTAGACAGGGCTAAAAATAATTCGTAGGGAAAACTCGAGATTGGGAAAGTAAGCTTTCCCGAGGTGAATCTCTGCGCGGTGCGTTGGCTCTATCCCGGCTCCGACTCTGCCAATAGTTGTCTCACTTCATCCATCAACGAATCCAGATGCACGGGTTTGCTCATTGCGCGGTACGCCCCGGCTCTGATCGCCTGGTCCATTTCTTCGTTACCAAAAGCGGTCAATACCAGTATCGGCACGTTATCAAGTTCTGGTTGCGCCCTCAACTGTTTGACGAACTCAATACTGTTAAGCTCAGGCGTGCTGATATCAGTTATGATCAAGTCGGGCTGCTCAGCAACAGCCATGTATAGTCCTTCCCGGCCATCACTAGCGACGACTACCACGAATCCTTCGGTGGTTAGGTGCAAGTGGGTTAGGTCGCGTGTGTCGGGTTTATCGTCAACAACAAGAATCTTCCTCGTCATTTACGCGCTGCCTTTCTGATGGGTTGTCACAAGCGCCAAGACCAACAGCATGCTCACGCCGGAGTCAAAGGCAAACTGTGACATTGCGTTGCGGGGACGGGTTTAGGTAAAAATTCCCGCCTCAAAATTGATGGTTCAAATAAGCTGCCGCACGGAGAAGTAGCCTGTAGCTGTGAATTCACAGCTACAGGCAACAATACCGATAAAGGACGGCCTCTTCTCAGCCTTTAGCGAACCGATTCCAAGTTGAGAATCACCGACAGAACGGCGCCCAGGATGGAATACTTTCCGTTAGAGTAGCTGCCGTATTGAGACCGGCTGTCAAAGCCGTCTTCATAGCCCCGGCGGAAGCCCTCGCGGAAGTAATAGTTGTAGTCGCTCTGGTCTACGTAGTAGCCACTGTAGCCGTAGTTCGCATCCTGATAGGCATAGGAGTCTTGATAGCCGGACTGCCAGCGATCCTGACGGTCTGCCTGTCCCGATCGAAAGCCTTGCTCGTAGCCGTAGTTGACGGCTTGGCGAAGCAAGTTTGCGCCGTATTGATTCGTCTCGTAGTAGCTGCCGCCGCGCGAATACCGATAATTCGAAGCCGCGTAGAAGTACTGATTGCGATCGCGGCTGTAGTTACGCACGTTCTGAAGGCGAATCTGCTGCAAGCGCGACCAGTACTGTTGCTGATAACGGTACTGCGCCATACGCCTCTGTTGCTGTAGCTGTGCCGTTCGCTGTTGTTCGAAACGCTGCTGCTGTGCCAGTTGTTGACGGTACTGTGTCTCACGCTGTTGCTGCCGCTCAACGAGCTGCTGTTGACGCTCCTGCGTCGGACGCTGCTGACGTGCGACCTGAGTCTGAGCAGCCTGAGTCTGAGCAGCCTGAGTCTGAGCAGCCTGAGTCTGAGCAGCTTGAGTCTGTTGCTGCTGCTGGCGCTGTTGCCTATTGGCTTGCTTCTGAGCACCCTGACTTTGTTGCTGACTCTGCTGATTTTGCTGCTCAGCCTGAGCCTGCTGCTGGCGCTGTTGTCTATTGGCCTGCTTCTGAGCAGCTTGAGTCTGTTGCTGACTCTGCTGGTTTTGCTGCTCAGCCTGAGCCTGCTGTTGGCGTTGCTGCTTATTGGCCTGCTTCTGAGCAGCCTGAGTCTGTTGCTGATTCTGCTGCTGTTGCTGCGCAGCTTGAGGCTGCTGTTGACGCTGCTGCTTATTGGTCTGCTTCTGAGCGGCACGTTGCTGCTCACTCTGTTGTTGCTCTGCTTTACGCTGTTGTTTGCGTTGCTGCTTATCCGTGTTTTCCTGCGCGTTTCCCGGTGTGCTCGCTCCAATCAGCAGCAACCCGCTGACTACAAATCCCACCACCACTCGACTGAACATATTGACTTTCATTTGAACTCCTTTGCTTAACAATCCATTCGCTCCAGAACGAAACAATCATCGAGGCTCGGAGCGAAGCGCCTCGAGGTCTGCCTGCGCCGACCCAATTGCGGAAGGCCCAGGGCAACCGTATCAAACAAAGGACGAGAACCTCTTCACGAAACGCATCTCGAACGTGCGCTATCCGCGGCGGCGGAAAATCAGGTGATACAGCGCCAGTAAGATTAATGCTGCGAGTATTGACACGATCCATCCGGCAGGCTCGCCCTCCTTGTAGAAGCCGAGCGCTCGCCCAAGGTAGCTGCCCAGGAACATACCGGCAATACCCAGCAAAATGGTGATGATGAATCCGCCTGGATCGCGGCCGGGCATCAATAGCTTGGCAATCACGCCAATGATCAGACCCGACACAATCATCGCAATAATACTCATAAGGTTCTAGCCCCTTCTTTCTCTCCCTCAAATTGGTATCGAACGAATGATATGCCGATTCGGGACAGGTTTCTGTTCACTAGTGGACAGTTTCCCAAATAAGTTGCCGGCTATAGCAGGTGAGTTGAAGAGGTTCTTCCGGGCCTTGGATTAGACGGACAGTAGCGGGGAAGGGGAGTTCGTTGAGACGCTCGGGTTCTCGCTTGATACTCCCCATCAAGCGGTCTTAGCCGGGACGGAGGTGCGATTGCGGCTGAGAGGAGAGCCTTGAGAGCTCTCTTCTCAGCCAGCTTGTCGAGAGCGGACCGAAATAACTTCGGTCCGTCAGATCCTGAAGTTAGTAGCGCGAGCCGTAGCCGCCGCCGCCATTGTTACGGCTGTCGGTCTTCGGTTTCGCTTCATCTACCTTGAGCGCGCGCCCATGGAGTTCTTGCCCGTCGAACTTCGCTTTAGCCGAGGTGGCTTCCGCCTTCGAATTCATTTCGACGAAGCCGAAGCCCTTCGAGCGGCCCGTATCTCGGTCTGTTATTACCTGGCACGATTCTACCGGGCCCACTTCGCTGAAGAGGTCACGGATTTCATCACTGGTAGTCTCGAATGAGAGATTACCAACAAACAATTTAGCTGACATAATGATTTTCCTTTTTTGGTTAAGTTGGAAGCAGGCCGAGCGGTTCGCGGGAACGGTTGCGGGCGGAGACGGTCGGCACCCCGAATTTTTCGGGCGAGGCCCCTAACAGATGAACGGTTGACTCTTCTTCAAGCTATTGATGGTCCTGGTCACATCAGACCCTGGCGCATCTCCGTTGTTTGCCGAAGAGCAGGTGGATGTCGAGAGGGCAGACAAGTCCGCCCTCTCGAATTAGATCACTATCTACTTCAAGCCTTAGCAGCAAGCTTGTGAAGTGTCGAAGTGGAAAGCTCGAAGGTCTCGACCTTAGGAGTTCCGTCAACGACCTTTGCCACGATTTTCAGTAGCTCGGGATAACCTGTGCGGTTGTAATTCTCGCAGTTCTCTTTCGTCTCCCAGAAGCTGATTGCTAGTGCTTCCGAGCGCTCGGGGGCGACGAAGGTGATCTCATCGCGGAAGCCCGGCTGCTTGCGAAGCAGTGGGAGAATTTCGTTCTCAATTAAGCGGTTAAATTCTGGCGCGGTATTCGCCTTCAGTTTCATGGTCACATTACGTGTAAACATTTGAGCTCCTTTGCAGGTGAGCTGTTGGATTCAGATGGACTGGATGATTCCAGAGAAGCTGAAGAAGAGAGTAAGCTATGCTCGGTTCGTAGCAACTCTATGGATAAGCTGGAGATTTGTCAAACAGAAGATAGTGAAATAGTCCTCTGCCGTTGTGAAGTGTCGAGCGGATTCACTCTCAAAGCGGTGTTTTGGTGGTGTTAGCACTCATCAGCGAACGATAATAAAAGTGAAATAAGAATGCCTGACTTATACAATAACTGAACTGTATGGCTAGACCTGCTTTAGTCTCTGAGTCAACGATGCGCCCGGCACGACTCGAACGTGCGACCTCTTGCTTCGTAGGCAAGCGCTCTATCCAGCTGAGCTACGGGCGCGTATGCGGTACTGATTGGCAAGCACCGGTGTTACTCAGCGATTATTGCAAAGGCTTCGAGAGAGTGTCAACGAAGCGTGATTCGTGAAACGTGATGCGTGATTCGTGACAGCAAGAAGAAGCATGGTTCGCGAGGAGTCGCGCAGCAACGCATTTGCTAGTCAGCACGCAGGGTGATACACAATTCACAATGAAGCGCGAAGTCCCGAACGATATTCCCCATATTCCAGAGTCGATCCCGTACATCATTCAGAATCTTGAAGCGGTCTACGGCGCGCCGAAGCTTGAGCGCGGGCTTGATCCGCTTGATGTGCTCATTGGGACGATACTCTCGCAATCGACAACCAACGTTAACAGCTATCGCGCCTTCGAGAACTTGAAGCACAGGTTTCCTACGTGGGAGGCGGCTAGGCGAGCGCGCGTCACCTCTATCGAAGCCGCGATAAGATCCGGCGGACTTGCCAGACAGAAGTCGGGCCGGATCAAACAGTTGCTTAATGAAATTCACCAGCGCCGCCGGTCGCTCGATCTGTCTTTTCTAAGAACCGCGCCGCTCGAAGAAGCCAAGCAGTTTCTCGGCAGCTTCAAAGGCGTCGGACCGAAGACCGTCGCTTGCACTCTGCTGTTCGCTTGCAACCGCGCGGTGTTTCCCATTGACACTCACATCTTTCGCATCGCTCGAAGGCTTGGGTTGATTCCTGAAAGCTGTTCGGATGAAGAGGCTCATCGACTGATGGGCGGAATGATTCCCCCGAAGCGCTACTACGAAGTGCACGTCAACCTGATTCGACATGGCCGTCAAGTCTGCCGCCCGAGCGATCCTCTCTGCGGGCACTGCTGTCTGGTTGACTACTGCGAGTACTACCAGGGTTTAACCAAACTATTGATTGGCAAGAAATCCGTGTGAATCCGTCAAATCCGCGTTATCAGTGGTCTATGTGTTTTGAAACCGCCGCCATAGACCACGGATGACGCTGATTCGATGGATTTGCACAGATACAAATCTTCACTCAGCGAGATGAGTGCGGACTATTTCCGCTATCTCAGCAGCGAGTTCATCAGGAGAGAGTTCCGCCGCATGGACAACGTAGTCCGCTTTCTCGTACGCAGAGCTCCGTTGTTCGAGAAGCGTTTTCATTTGAGCTTCATCACCAAGCAGCGGACGCGAACGGTCCCCGCCGATTCTTCGCAGGCAAACCTCGAGCGGGCAATCGAGCCAGACGGTCTTCCCAATCGCGCGCAACGAGGTCCGGTTCTCTGCTGAGACATAAGCGCCGCCGCCGAGCGCGATCACCGCGCGAACCATCTCGCTGCAAGACTGAATCGCTTCGCGTTCGATGCGGCGAAACCCTGACTCGCCAAGCTCGGCAAAGATTGCTTGAATCGATTTGCCGGCCTGTTTTTCAATAAGCTCGTCGAGATCGGAGAAGTCGTATCGGAGGTGTCGGGCGAGCGCGCGCCCGACGGTGGTCTTGCCAGCGCCCATGAAGCCGACTAGAAAAATCGGCGAGTCGTCTGACAGAGAATTGCTCGTAGCGATCATCGCTTGTCACTCAATCGGGGCCGGCGCGACGGTGCCTGGCGAGGTCAGCATCGCGAGCGACTCATAGAACTTCGGGAACGAAACGCTGGCGCAGTCGGCGTCGACGATCTCGGTTGTTCCTTTCGCTACCAAGCCGGCGATCGCGAACGCCATGGCGATTCGATGATCGCCGGAAGTCTCAACCCAACCGCCAGTCAGCCGCTGTGGGCCGGTTACGGCGAAGCCGTCGTCGAACTCTTCGATCTTGCCGCCAAGCGCCCTTATGCCATCGGCGACGGTTCTTATGCGGTCGCTTTCCTTGATGCGCAATTCCGCGGCATCGCGGACCTCGACTCGCCCTTCGACCTGAGTGGCGACGACGGCAAGGATAGGAATCTCATCAATGATATTGGGAATGATCGCGCCCGAGAGAAGTGTGCCGCGCCGTGCGCTTCTTAGCTCTCGGCCAGTGACAGCAAGATCGCCAACCACCTCGTTATCTTGTTCTCGAACATTCTGCGCTTTGATGTTGGCGCCGAGCTCATTCAGCACGTCGATGAAAGCCGAGCGAGTAGGATTGAGGTTCACGTCTGGAATCAGGGCTTCAGAGCCAGGCAATATCGTTGCGGCGGCAATGATGAAAGCCGCGGAAGACACGTCGCCGGGCACATGATAGTCGACCGGATTCAATTCGTGCAGTCCTTCCACGCTCAACGAGCCGCTGGATGAGTCGCGTTCAAAGTGTGCGCCGAATCTTTTCAGCATGAGCTCGGTGTGATTGCGCGACTGACTCGGCTCGGAGAAAGTAGTCCGGCCATCGGCCAGCAGCCCTGCAAACAGCACGCACGTTTTTACCTGAGCGCTTGCGACCAGGCTGGCGTAATCGATCGCTTTGAGCTTTCTGCCGTGTATTGCAAGCGGTGCGAAGCTCCCGTCTGTGGCTTCGATGCGCGCGCCCATCAAGCTGAGCGGCTCGATGATCCGTGCCATTGGCCGGCGGCGCAGGCTGGCGTCGCCATCGATCGTTGAGGTGAACCGCTGTCCGGCGAGCAGCCCGGTGAGCATTCGTATCGTTGAACCTGAGTTGGCGGCGTTGAGATGGGCGCGGGCGGCAAGCGGCCGGTAGCCGAAGAGTCCTTCGCCATGAACCACGAGTTCCGAGCCGGCGGTTTCAACTCGCACTCCGAGCCTGCGAACGCATTCAAGCGTCGCCTTGCAATCGGCGCTGGAGGCCAGTCCGGTGATTCTGGATAGGCCGCTTGCGATTGAAGCAAGCATCACGATTCGATGTGAGATGGACTTGTCGCCGGGCATCTTCAGCGAGCCGTTGACCCGCGTTGGCCCGTTGATTCTCATCGATCTTGACATCGCAACTTCGCGCATGTTACACAATGACGCGCCTTGTGACCACTCCTTGTTATATCGCGCGGTTCGACTACGGTCTAGAAGGTTAAACGGAAAGGCATACCGCGAACCGATGACAGAGACCATCGAGCTTTCAATCGACAGCAAACTCGAGTTCGTTGATTTGGTCGCGTCGGTCACCAAGAGCGTTACGACTAAGATGGGGTTTGACGAGGATGACGCAAGCTGGATCGAGCTTGCGGTGCATGAGGCGGTCATCAACGCTATAATGCACGGGAACAAAAGCGCCGCCGAAAAGCAAGTGGATGTTCGGTTTGTCACCGAACAGGAGGGGCTAACGGTTTTCGTCAGGGATTATGGGGAAGGGTTCGACCCGGCGCTGTTGCCCGATCCCACGAACTCCGATAATCTGCTTAACCCGAGTGGCCGCGGGATCTTTTATATGCGCACTTTTATGGACGAGGTCGAGCATTCGATTCATCCAGAAGGCGGAAGCGTCGTGCGGATGAGAAAGGTCAAACGCTCATCTTAAGAACCCAATTTCTCGAACCCGGAAAAAGGAGACGTAGACGATGGCTAATCTGAATATCAAAGACCGCCAGGCGGGCGATGTCACGATACTCGATCTTTCTGGCAAGATAACGATCGGAGAGGGCAGCGTGCAGCTACGCGAGGCCGTCCGCCGCCTGCTCGATGAAGGTAAGAAGAAGATATTGCTTAACCTCGGCGACGTGTCGTACGTGGATAGCTCAGGAATAGGCGAGCTGGTCAGTTCTTATACGACGACGAACCATAACGGCGGCCAGTTGAAGCTGTTGAATCAGACCAAGAAGATTCACGATCTCCTGACCATCACCAAGCTTTTGACCGTGTTTGAATCGTTCGACGATGAGGCAAAGGCGGTCGCGACTTTCAAGTAGAAAAGCAGGCCCGGATGAAGGGCGACTGATGTTGAAGCTGATTAAGGGCGCAGGCCTCTACGCTAAGTAGAAGCTAGCGCCCTTTCGCATCTGCGAACAATGCCGATCAAGCTCCACGTGCTTGCGATACTTTGCGCGCTGCTGGCAATGCCGGCCGGCGCGCAGCAGTCCAGGCAAGACCCTAAGACCTGGGCCGTCGTCATCGGCATCTCCAAGTATCAGAAGCTTCCCGGCGGCCAACAGCTTCAGTTTGCCGATCGTGACGCCATATCCTTCGCCGAGGCTCTCGAGAAGAGAGGAGTGAGCGCGCAAACCCTGAAGCTGTTGACCGGCAGTGAAGCGACCGCTGCCGCCATCAAGTCAGCGATCGGTAACTGGCTCGCGCGGTCGGTTTCTGAGTCGGACACGGTTCTAATATTCTTCTCGGGCCACGGACTGTTCGAGCGCGACTTCGGCGAAGCTTATTTGCTCGCTTACGACTCTGATCCGAAGGAACCTTACAGCACCGCGTTGTCGGTCAGCGAACTCAGCCAGGCGCTCAGTCGCAGAGTTCGCTCAGGACGCGTGCTTGTTATAGCCGACGCGGTGCGGCGTGACTTCTTCGATCCTGAATCCGACGCCAGTTCAGCGACCTTGTTTGGACAGGCTTTTGATCAGCTTACCGCTTCCCGCCCGGGAGTGTCGGCGATCATCGCGAGCGGGCCCGGCGAGTTTTCTCGCGAAGGACAGCGATGGGGCGGGCGCGGCGTGTTCACCAAGCACCTCGCCGATGTGTTGTTCGACGGGGCCGATAGGAACGGCAACGTAGCCGTTACGACTGGCGAGCTTTTCGAGCTTCTGAAAGCGCGTGTAGCAGATGATACCTCTGGCAAGCAGCATCCGTGGCGCAGCGGAAGCGGCCTTGCTCATCTTGGCGGGGCTCGCCCCCAGCAACCTGTTCAGCAACCCGTTCAGACAAGAGCTGACCGGGAATCCGCCGCCAGAACGGCCCCGCTCAATCCAGCTTCGCCGCTGGAGACGGGAGACGAAAAGAAAGTGTCAGAGGCTCCAGCCCAGGCTGCACCGAAACCGACTCCGAGCCAACCCCCTAAACAAGTCGCTGAGATAAAGCTACAGCGCGAGTTGCCGGTTGAACCAAAGCGGACTGAAAAGGCGCGGGCAAACGATGAGAAAGCTGAGCCGGCGCAGAGTGTGAGCGAAAAGAAGCTGGAGCCTCCATTGCGTTCTGTGAACGAGAAGAAACCTGAACCGCCGATTGCCTCTGGTGAAACGCAGTCCGGAAAGAAGTCGGAGATCAACTCACCCAGAGTTGGCCGCGAAATCGCGAATTCCAACGCAACGCCAAAGCCCGTAGCGGCTTCAAGCAACGACGCGCCAAAGCCCGCGCAGCCCGCGCCAACCAAACCTTCGCCACCCCGAGATTCAACTCCGCCCAAAACTGAAACCGTTCGCGGAACCCAGGCAGGACCTGCGACGGCGCCGCCCGTCGAACTTGCCCGGTCCGACGTCGCAGTTGCCGAGATAGCCGCGGCGCCAAAACCACCGGTCACTCCACCAAGCACCGGCGCTGTTTCATCGGATCGGGCGGCCAATCGACCCGAGACTTTTTCCAGTTCTGTTCCGACGATCCGGCCCGAAGCGGCGCCATCGCCTCTGGTCTTGCAACTCGAAACCGCGATCGCCTCGAAAAACCTGATCGAGCCAAAGAACGCCAGCGCCTGGGACTTCTATCAACAGATGACGTCCGACCCGGCCGCAGCGGCGGATGTGGCTCGATTGAAACCGCTGCTCTCAGAGGCGCTGGCGGTGCAGGGGCGAGCCATTGTCAGCGGTGACGTGCGCGGCGACAACATCTCCGACAAGGTGGATGACTTCAAGCGGGCCGGACAGATGCTCGCTCGCGCCCGAGCGCTGGCGCCTGATAACCGCGACGTGAGCGCGCTCGAGAAGCTCAGCGCGGCCGAGGCTCTGATAGCGTTGCAGTTTTTTGATGAAGCTGAACGGGCGTTGGGGCAGCTCCAGTCCACGAAGCTGGCTGCGGTCGAGAACGCGCTTGGGCTCGCGCTTCAAGGCAAGCTCGATACGTTCCGAGCCGAACGCGCGTTCAAGCGAGCGATCGAGCTTGATCCGAAATGGGCGGCTCCGCATTACAATCTCGCGATGCTTTATAGCAGCCAACAGAATCAGGCGTCGCTTGCTGAGTTTGAATCGGCCGCCTCGCTTGACTCAGGCAACGTGACCCTCGTAAGCGCGCTTGGCGACGAATACTTCGCGCGTCAGCAGTGGAAGCAATCTGCTGAAGCATTTCGCAAAGCGATTGCGCTCAAACCCTCCGACGACAACCTGCACACGAAACTGGGACACGCGCTTTACAGTCAGGGGCTGCAGGAGGAAGCAAACCGCGAGTATCAGAAGGCCCGCGAGCTGCGCGCCAAGCAACCCTAGCATTCGCCTCACCACCCACGATCGAGCGTCACCCTACTTTTTTTTCTTCTCTTCGAACGG
This sequence comes from Acidobacteriota bacterium, assembly GCA_038040445.1. Lineage (NCBI taxonomy): Bacteria > Pseudomonadati > Acidobacteriota > Blastocatellia > Candidatus Onstottus > Candidatus Onstottus frigus. Next base: position 81,251 of record JBBPIG010000008.1, read on the forward strand.
CTGGCTGAGGTCGAGCAGATAGAGCTCATTATCTTTCTCGCGGTCTGAACCAAACAGAATCTCGGTGTTCGAAACAAACACCGGCGAGTGGGTGGTTGCCGGCTTGAAGGTGAGCTGCTTGATCTGCTCCGTCGCTGAATCATAGAGAAAAAGTTGGGAGCCTACTCGCGCGGGCGCGACGAACGCGATGAGCTTGCCGTCGGGTGAAAGCGTGGGACTGTGTTTGGGGAGATCGGGCTCAGGCAGCTCGTGGGCCTGGCCGACTTGAGGATCGAACAGGTAAACGCTTTGCTGCTGCTCGGCTTCTTCCTGAGCCCACAGCACCATCATCCCGCGCGCGGCCCCGGTGACATAGTTCCGAATGCGCGCGTATCGGGTTTCGGTGAGGTCGCGCTGAGCCTTTCCATCGAAATCATATTGCCACAGCGAATGCCTTCCGCTGAGGTCGCCCACCTTCAACAGCAAGACGCTCTTGCGATCAGCCGATATGCCGGGACGAATGGATGAACATTCATCTTCGGTGAAAACCTCGGGTTTGCCTCCGGCTACCGGAAGTGAGGCGACGTGCAAGATACCGAACGCCGCGTCGGGCAGCGGGCTCTGGTCTGAGGTGTATAGCAATCGCTTGCCGTCGGGCGTAAACACGGGCTCCTTGTCGCTGAAGGAATTCTTTGTGAGCTGGCGCAGCCTGCCCGATTTGATATCGAGGATGAAGATCTCGTCAAAGCTGGCTGTTTCGTCGAAGCCGGCGAACGCCACCGACTGACCGTCAGGTGACCACTGCGGACTGGCCACTCCCCACTTCAGGTTGGTCAGCGGCGGCCGGATCGAATGATCGCCGATGTTCATTACGTAGAGATTGGGCGATGCGTCGGGCCTGTGAGCGATCAACAAAATTGATTTCTTATCCGGCGACACCGGGCCAATCGAGTACAACCCCATTCCCTGAGTGAGCTTTTGGACCTTGAATGCGTCGGGCTTCTTGTCTTCCTTCTTCTCGTCTTTGGTCTTAGAATCCTGCCGAGCCGAGCCGGGCGCTGAGGTAAGAAGGAGAGGCAACATCACTAGGAGCGTCGTGCTTAGCAATGTCGGCTTGAGAGAAACACGTCCGTTCATCAAAGTCACTTTCACAGTAAACCATTGTTGGTTGAAGCAGCGCTTCATCACAGTACCGCACCGGCCACCGAGGGAAGCCTTAGCATCCTAGCACGGCACTACTTTCACCACAAAAGCGCAACCCGCCGGCAAGCTCGAATGGAGTTCAGAGTTCAGGGTTTGCAGTTGTTGGCTAGCTTTATAAATCGACCCAGGAACGCCGAACGTTTGGACTCTGAACTCTGAACTCTGAACTCTGAACCCTGAACCCTGAACTCCCATTGGTTGACGGTTCCGGCTCTGAGCGGGCCATGCTACACTTTCGTTCTTGCCTATGGCGAACGAAATCCATATAGGTAAAGTGACTATCACGCCGAATTTGGCGCTTGCGCCCATGGCCGGCGTCACCGACTCGTCTTTTCGTCGATTGATCAAGGAACTCGGCGGGGTTGGCTTGATCATTACCGAGTTCATTTCCGTCGAGGGAATCACCCGCGGCAACATGCGCACTCATCGCATGATGAAGTTCCTTCCTGAAGAGCGCCCGTTGTCGATTCAAATTTTCGGCTACGATGACGAACGAATGGTCGCGGCCGCGGAGATCATCGAAGAAAGCGGCGCCGACATCGTGGATATCAACTGCGGCTGTCCCGCGAAGAAAGTCGTCAACGGCGGAGGCGGCTCGTCTTTGCTTCGCGATCTGCCGCAGCTTGAAAAGATTCTGCGGCGCGTGCGCAAGGCGGTGTCGATCCCGCTCACGATGAAGATCCGAACCGGCTGGGATGATTCTTCGATCAACGCAGTCGAAGTGGCCCGCTTAATCGAAGACTGCGGCGGAGACATGGTAGCGATTCACGGGCGCACCCGCATGCAAGGCTACAGCGGGCAGGCGAACTGGGACGTGATCACCGCCGTGAAGCGCGCGGTTGGAATTCCAGTGATCGGTTGCGGAGACGTCACGACTCCGGAACAGGCGCTCGCGCGATTGGCTGAGAGCGGCGTCAACGGCGTGATGATCGGCCGAGGTGCGATCGCCAATCCGTGGGTTTTCCGCCAGACGTCCGAGTTGATGCGCGGTGAACCGATGTATCAGCCGCCGCTCGGTGAAAAGCAGCGTGTGCTGCATCGTTATTACGAGCTGCTTCGAGATGAGCTGCCTGAGCGCGCACTTTCAGGGAAGCTCAAGCAGATGTGCGGCTACTTCACGCACGGGCTTGCGGGTGGCGCCAGGCTTCGCGAACGAGTGTTCCATTCGCAAACGATTTCGGAGATATACGGTCAGATAGATGAGTACTTCGCGTCGATGATCGAGCGCGGAGTTCCGCCCGACGCCCTCACGCGAGAAGAGCGAGCATTCATCGACCCACAGCCTCGCGATCCGAAGAACGCGGAGTTTACACGCACGGCGCCGACAGCTATCGGCTAATTCTAGTAGGTGCCCGATGAAACTACGCCACGCTTATCTCGTCTTGTGCGGGTTGGGCGCTGTCCTTCCGTATTCCCAGTTGATCCCATGGATTGCAATACATGGCCTGAACCTTTCTCTGGTTTTCAAGGAGCTTTTTTCTACGCGTATCGGAGGATTCTTTGGCGTGGATGTGATGGTATCGGCCGTAGTGCTGTTCATCTTTGTTGGCACAGAAGGCCGTCGGCTCGCGATACAGCATCTATGGTTGCCGGTTCTCGCAACGCTCTTGGTGGGCGTATCCCTTGGCTTGCCCCTGTTCTTGTACATGCGCCAACGGAGACTCGATGAACTGCCTGATTCATCATTGCAGACGTGATGAAGAAGCTCACGTCAAAGGAGGGCTGCTCCGAGCGAGGTTCCCTGTTCGTAGTTCTCAACCACGGCGGCGACTGGCTGACTAATGCACATCATTACCAGAAAGCGGCTCAATGAATTTGCGGACAAATACCCTGAGACGAAAACCGCTCTTGCACATTGGTACCGCTCGATGAAGCAGAACAACTTTGATTCGTTTGCCGACCTTCGATCGATATTCTCTTCGGCAGACCAAGTTGGTAAGCTGACAGTGTTCAATATCGGCGGCAATAAGGTACGCTTGGTAGCAGCCGTTCACTATAATCGGAAGAAGGTTTACATCAGAGGGGTGCTTACCCACGAAGAATACGACGAGAGTAAGTGGAGGGAATAGAGATGCAGAACATAGACTTAAGCAAAGCAGCAACCGCGTGGCCTCCTCTGGCCGGGACCGTCTTTGTTCCGCACACGGAGGAAGAGTACAACCAACTCGTGGCCCTGTTGGACCAGCTAATTGACGAGGTCGGAGAAGACGAGGGTCATCCACTTGCATCGTTGATGGAGATACTTGGCGTTCTTATTGAGCATTATGAAACCGCTCACGTGCCCGAGTTGGTTAGCGAGTAGGCGTCCGTGCACCTGGGGCTTGACCCATGGGTTAAGGTATCGCAGATTAATGAATACTTCGCTTCGATGATCGAGCGCGGAGTCCCGCACGATCCTCTCACGCGAGAAGAGCGATGCAGGCACAGCCTCTCGACCCGAAGAACGCGGAGTTCACACGCACTGGCACCACCATCTTCGGGCTGATGGTGTGAGACACCGTGAGTCTCTATGATTAAACGCTGCACAACTGCCGACGAACTGATCGGATTCCTGCGGGAGGACCCGCAATTTCAGCCTAGGCATATTGTTGACGTCACGGAGCGAGGAATGGTGGGGCAGATCTTTCGTGGCCAAAGCAGTCTCTCGTGGAGACTCGTCCCGACAGTCCATCGTTTTGGAAATCCGCATCCCCTTGCGAGTTTTACTCCTCAACCCCTCGATGAACCCTCGGAATACCGAAGCCCTCGCCAGTATCTCGGCCAACACCTTCACGAAGAAATGCGTGCGGTGTATCTGTTCTTGGAACGAGCAGACAAGCTCGGCATCCAGACGGCGATCGACTACGCAGCGTTCCACGAGCACCAAGTAGTGATTGATGCAGCGATCTATGAACAGCAGCCTTATGATTGGAACACTCCCTTTCCGAGACTCAGCATCACACCAGGATTTGCTTTAGCGCAGCACCACGGTGTTCCAACGCGGTTTATTGACTGGACCGAGTCGCCACTTGTCGCGGCATACTTTGCCGCAGTAGAGGTATCGCAACGACTGCAAGGCGCTCGCCGCCAGTGCGCGGATGCCGAGATCGCGATCTTCATACTTAAGACATATTTGGTCAGGAACTCACAGCAAGTTGATATTGTCGCCGCACCCAGACACATCAACAATAATCTGCGGGCCCAGCGCGGCATATTCGTTTATTTGCCAAAGGCTAATGGGTTTTTTTTGGAGAAGGGCAAGTGGCCGAGTCTTGAGGACGGCCTTAACACGACCGTCGAGGGAAATGGATGCTTAGATGCTGTCACGCTGTCGGCGGACAAGGCCGATGACCTTCTGCGGAAGCTGTGGCACTATGACATCACGCGTCAGCACCTAATGCCCACGCTTGATCACGCTGCGAGCGCGGTCAAGTACGAGCAGGCGCTCTTTCCGAGCTTACGCGAGTACCGTGCAATGGACGAACGCGACGGTGCGAAAACTTGATGGAGAAACCCGTCCGCCCGTTCTAGCTACGACGCAACGGATTGCCCCACTACCGATAACTTCTGTGTTCACAGGCGCGGATCAGCAATGCTATGATGAGTCCGTTATGGTAACCAATGTAGTCGCAACGATCACGGCGCTCGAAGCTCAGGCTGCGGCGAGTCTCTTCTTGTCTGACAATCTGGGGGATCGTTTTCTGGCCAGCAGTCCGAAGCTCGATGGTGCGAACAACGTGTGGCGCGTACCTATACTGCTTGCTTATCCAATCATTGGTCCCGTGGGTCAGACCGGAGAGATTCTGGTTAACGAAACGTCCGAGGAGATCATCTCTTTCACTCCGCTTGAAGAAATGAAAGCCATCGCTCGGAGGCTTTACGAAGAGAATCGTGATGCCATCGAGGCCGCCTTTAGCTGAACGATCCGATCAAGAAGCTTCCGCTCAAGTCCGGTAAAGGTTATGAGCCTCGCGCTCTTTTCGTGCTATAATCCCGCCGCTCGTTTCCCGTGTGATAAGTTCCGAATGGAGTCACGGTCATGTCTTCGCCCCAGCCAAGCTACTCCGGCATGCACGTCAAAGGAGGGCTGCTCCGAGCCCGGTTCCTCTTTGTACTTCTAAACCACGGCGCCGATACCTGGGCGCGCGTTATGTCCGATTTGCCTGAAGAAGAGCGCGAGTCGCTGAAGGAAATCGTTGTAGACAACTGGTACCCGCTCGGAACGTTGGATCTGGTCGACCGCTCGATTGCTAAACAACTCGGCGAGGGGGACAAGGAAGATGAAGTGTTCGATCGGCTGGGAGACTTCTCGGCAACGTCGGCGCTCTCCGGTGCTTTCAGCAGTCTGATCAATCCGGACGTTCACAGCTTCCTTACTCAATCGGCCTTGATCCATCATGGGTATCAGGATTTCGGCACGGCCTCTTACGCACCGCTCAGTGAGACCAGCGGCTTGCTCACGATCCAATACGACAAGGCGCCTCCCCCAAGCTTTTGTGCGAGCGGCTCCGCGTACTTCCGGCATGCGGTCGAGTTGTGCGGCGCCCGGTCGGCTCGAGTCACACACACCCGCTGCCGAAGTCGCGACGATGCGGTGTGCGAGTTCTACTTCACCTGGCAACCTTGATCCCTGGGAGCGCAGGCATCCATCAGGGCGCGGGAATCCCACCAACGCAGTTGGTGGATCGTTCATACTCAGTCTACAAAAGTACTGGCGCACGCCATTCGGAATCCCACCAACGCAGTTGGTGGATCGTTCATATCCAGCCTACAGGTCAGTGAGGTCGCCTTCGCAGCTCGGGTATCAACCATTCACGAACTGCGTTGATGGTATTACAGAAACTGGGGGGATGGCTGCCGCATCGTAGGTCGGGTATGAACGATCCATCAACCGCGTTGGTGGGATTCGGGACGGGCGTGCCCGGTACTCTTGTAGGCTGAGTATGAACGATCCACCAACTCCAGTTGGTGGGATTCATCCGCTCCTCTAAAGTGGCAGCGGAACTCGCGCGCAAGACAACCAAAACTCAGAAAAAGTATACAAAGCACTCGCTGAACCCGCGCTTGTTTCACTGTAGGGTTCGCACCGTGTTTTTGACTTGGTAGACGCGCGGCCATATAATCCGGCCGGCCCATTTCCGCTCGGGCCGGGAGGCAGCTTCTTGGCGCAGTTGCGTATCATTTACTTTCTCATCTCGTTGGTGGCGATTGCTTCGACTGTCGCGTGCAGTCGCCCGTCACAGGCGCACAACAGTTCGGTTCAACCTGTCGCCGATGCGTCAGCCGATTCCGATGCCGATGGCATTCCAGATAAAGCCGAGCTGCGCCCCTTCGATGATCGTCAGAACTTCAGGCAATGGTTTGCGGCAATCGCTGAATTGCAGTTTTACCAAATCAGCAATGAATGGAACGCCGAGCAACGCGACTGTGCCGGGCTGGTTCGTTTCGCGTGGCGAGAAGCGTTACGCAAGCACGACCGGCCGTGGTTCCAGAAGATGGGCGCGGAATACGAACCCGTCGCGCCCGATGTGCGAGCGTTCAGCCTCGACACGAATCCTCTCGGCGAAAAACTCTTTCGTAGGGACTTCGGTTCGTTTCAAGAGGGCGATCTCGCGAGCGCCAAGTTCTCAGAGTTCGCGGACGCGCGCACGCTTAAGAACTTCAACTGCGTCTTCGTGAGCCGTGTCCGCCGCCGCGCCCAGCGAGGCGATCTGCTGTTCTTTCATCAACCCTGGGTTCAGAAATTCCCTTACCACCTGATGATCTTTATTGGTGAGCCAGTGCGTGACGGCGAAGGCGCAGCGGACTGGGTCGTCTATCACACAGGGTCTTCGCCGACAGACGAAGGCTCGTTGAAGAAAGTGCGCCTTGCCGTGCTGGATCATCATCCGGACAAACGCTGGCGGCCGATTGAGATCAATCCAAACTTCCTTGGCTACTATCGACTCAAGATGCTTGATTGAAGGAGGCATCGAACGTGTTCAAAGATAATTCATATAGTCATCGCGGCCTGATAACCGTAGCGGTCTACCTGTTTGTCATCGCCGGCGCGCTTTCGATATCAACGTTGCGGCTCCGCGCTCAGAGCGGAGCGGTTGAGACCGCCGCCTCGGGAGCGGCTTCCACAGCCAATTACAAGCCTTACTTCTCTCTGTCCACCAATCGCACCTATGGCACTGCCGATCGAGCGCGCGTATGGATCAACTACGTCGGCGTCGACCACATGGACTTTCGTGTTTATCGAGTCGGCGACCCTGTCAAGTTTTTCAAACAACTCGACGATCCCCACCAGATGGGCGAGGGTGAGAAGTATCAGATCATCGCGGCTCTCAAGAAAGAACCGTCTGCTCTGGAAAAAGTCCGCTCGTTCAAAGTCTCGATCTTCAAATCGATCAAGGATTATTTCCGCAACCAGCTCCGCCGTGGCACGCGCGAGTCGCTCAACCAGAAGCTCAATCGCGAAGGCGATCGCCAGCCGCTCAACGTCGCCGACTATGCGCGAGTTCCGCTGCTCAACCCCGATCAGATGGTCAGCAGTTGGCGCGAGAGGCTGACCCCGCTTGATAACCTATACGACACGCGGATGGTGATGCTGGGCAAGCGCGACCCCGGTGTGTACCTGATCGAAGCGGTCAACGGCGACCTCCGCGCCTACACCATAGCGATCGTCACCGATCTCACGATGATCAATAAGACGACTCCGACCGGCGAGATGCTCATCTATACCGCCGATCGCAAATCCGGCGCGCCACGGGGAGGAGTAAAAGTCGAAATCATCAAAGCTAAGAAGTCCGTCGCCACCGGAACGACCGACAAGAGCGGCATGTTGAAGACACGCATCGAGCAGCCTAAGCGCGAGGCTGAACAGGCGCCGGAGGACCGCGATCCCGAAGCCGAGGCTTCAAGCGAGCAGCGCAACTCCTATCTGGTCACCGCACGCGACCACGATCATTTCGCGCTCTCGGATCTGGCGGCGTATTACTTCGGGGGCTACCAGAGCGAAGGGTACGAGGGGGAGGGTGAAAGCGAGGGCGGCGGCGGACTCACGGGTTACATCTACACCGATCGGCCCATCTACCGTCCAGCTCAGAAAGTGTTCTTCAGAGGAATACTGCGGACCGCCGGCGAGCGGGGATATGAATTGCCCAGCGGCTCTGTCAATGCGACTATCGAGGACCCGAACGGCGGCAAGCTTTTGGAAGCCGATTTGAAGCTGACCGCGCGAGGGACCTTCAGCGGGGCGGTCGATATTGCGCCGGGCGCGCCGCTTGGCCAGTACCGCATCATCGCCAAGACCGGCGCCGCCAGCGCAAGCGAATACTTCGAAGTCCAGGAGTACAAAAAGCCCGAATACAAAGTGAGTGTCACGACTCCCAGAAAATTCGTCGAGGTCGGCCAGAAGGTCAAGTTCTTAATCGAAGCGCGCTACTTCTTTGGAGAGCCCGTCAAAGAAGCTGACGTCACTTACTACATCTATCGGTCCCGGTATTATCCGTGGTGGTGGGCTGAAGATGATGATGCGGAAGCCGATGAATCGGAGAATCAAGACGAAGGCGGCTACGGCTACGGTAATGATATGGTCAAAGATGGCCAGGGAGTTTTGAAAGCGGACGGAAAGATGGAAGTTGAGTTCGAAGTTCCCGCCGCCGACGAGAAGGATTCTTCCGACTATACCTACCGTCTGGAAGCGCAGGTCACCGACCAGTCACGCCGAACGATCGAAGCGCGCGCGAGCTTCGTCGGCACGCGCGGCAACGTCGTCGCCAACACTCGCACGGATCGCTACGTCTACTATGAAGGTGACACGGCAAAGATCAAGGTCAGCACAAGCGACTACGAGGGCCGCCCGCTTGCCGCCGGCGTCACGCTCAAGTTCATCGAGCGCCGGTGGGACGCAACGCAAAAGCAGGATGAGTCGGGCAGGACGCGCTATGAGTACACCATGCGTGAGCGCGAGCTGGCGTCGGCCGATGTTTCCACCAATCAGCAGGGCGAGGCCAGCTACGACTACGCCGTGACCGCGCCCGGCAGCATAAACATCAAGACGATAGTCAAAGACGGAAAGAAACAATATCCCTCGAATGAGGATTACCTGTGGGTGGCGGACAGGAAAAGCGAGGGGTCGGACTGGTCCTTCGGTGACGACCAGTCGATCAAGCTGGTCGCCGACAAGAAGTCTTATCAACCTGGCGAGACGGCTCACGTGCTGGCAATGCTGCCAACCGACAAGGCTCACTTGCTGGTGACGACCGAGCTGACCGGCGTGATGACCGCCCGGATAGTCGACGCTCCGTCGCGCGCGGTGATGATCGACGTTCCGATTGAGCCTCGATATGCGCCGAACGTGTATCTGAACGTCGCTTATGTGAAGGACGGCGAGATGTACACGCACGACCGGTTGCTAAGCGTGCCCGCGCGGAGCAAGTTTCTCGACATCGAAGTCCTTGCCGACAAGAAGGAATACAAGCCGCGCGAGACGGCTCGCTACACGATACTCGCTCGCAACTCGGACGGCTCACCGGCGCCGGGCGCGGAGCTTAGCCTGGGCGTCGTCGATGAAGCCATCTACAGCGTCAAGCCTGATCAAACGCGCGACATTCGCAAAGCGTTTTATGGACGGCGCTACAACCAGGTGCAGACGATCTTCACCATCTCTTACTACTTCAAAGGTCACTCGGGCGAAAAGCCGCTAAACATCGCCGCCAACAAACCGGCTTATCAATTGGCCGATTTCAAGAATGAAGGCCAGTACGCCGAGCCGACCATTCGAAAAGATTTCAAGGACACAACCTTCTGGCAGCCTGACATCGTGACCGGATCAGACGGCAAGGCTACGGTTGAGGTCAAGCTGCCCGACAACCTGACTACGTGGCGGGCTACGGTTCGCGGCGTCACCGCGGACACTCGAGTCGGCTCGGCGATTCTGAAATTCGTCGCGCGCAAGAACCTGATCCTCAGGCTCGCGACGCCGCGCTTCCTGACCGAAGGCGACACGGTCACGTTGTCGGCGATCGTTCACAACTATCTCGACGCGGCCAAGGCCGTGCAAATCTCAATCGATGTCACCGGCGCGCGCCTGCTGGACTCGGCGTCGCAGACGGTGACCATCCCGAAACAAGGCGAGCATCGGATCGATTGGCGTGTTGCGGCGAATCAAGTGGGAGAGGTAAAGCTGCTGGCAAAAGCGCTGACCGATCAAGAATCGGACGCGGTAGAAATTCCTCTCGAGGTTGTGCCGCACGGATTGAAGCAAAGCACCGGCGGCGCGATAACGCTTTCGGGAGACAACGACGAGAAGACAATCGCGCTCAACCTGCCGGCCGATGCTCACGCGCAAGCGCGCTCGCTTCGCATCGAGGCGGCGCCTTCAATAGCCGGAACGCTGTTCGGCGCGCTTGACTATCTGACCGCGTATCCTTACGGGTGCACCGAACAGACGATGTCGAGCTTCTTGCCAAATGTGATCGTTGCCGCGGCGCTGAAGGAAGTAAAAACCGCCTCGATTCGAGCAACGAATGATCTTGGCACGAAGGTGCAGCGCGGGATGGATCGACTCTACGGCTTCCAGCACGACGACGGGGGCTGGGGTTGGTGGAAGGATGACAAGACCGATCCGTTCATGACCGCCTACGTGATCGACGGGTTGACGCTGGCGTCTCGCGGCGGCTACGCGACGGATAAGTCTCGCATAACCAACGGCCGGGACAAGCTTATGCGAATGATCGCCGCCGGCAAGGGCGATGACGGACAGTCGATTGATCCCGACACACGCGCCTATATGATTTACGCGCTCGGCGAGAGCGGAACCGTAGACGCGGCATTGATCAACGAGCTGTTCTCCAAGCGAGGCGAGCTGCAAGCCTACGGCCGCGCGCTGCTTGCATTAGCGCTCAAGCAGCACCGCGATGACGCTCGGGCGAAGCAAGTCGCGGGTGAGATCGAGCAAGCCGCTCGCTCCAACGAGTACGACACGCACTGGGAATCGAAACACACGTCGCACGGCTACACAGTCGAAAACGACACCGAAGCGACGGCGCTCTCGCTCAAGGCGCTGGCCCGAATAAACCCGCAGAGCGCGCTGCTGGCAAAGGCGGCGAGATGGCTGGTAGGGACTCGCCGCAACGGCTACTACTGGGAGTCGACAAGGCAGACGGCGTTCGCGATCTTCGGGCTGATTGATTACGTTAAGGTCAGCAAGGAGCTCTCTCCGGACTACTCGGTTCAGGTGTACCTGAACGGCGAGCAGATAATCTCGAAGCAGGTGACGGCTGCAGACGTCGCTTCGGCGCAAGCGTTCCTCATCGAGCGCAAAGGCTCGCAGCTCGGCGGCTCAAATCAAGTGCGAGTGGTCAAGACCGGCAAAGGCGCGTTGTATCTCTCGACTTCGCTCAACTACTTCACTCGCGATGAAGAAATTCAGGCCCAGGCATCACCGAATCTGACGCTGACTCGCGAGTACCTGCGGCTTCGCGTGGTGGAAAGCGGCGAAAAGGCGAGATGGGAGATCGAGCCGCTAAAGGGCGAGCTGCGCTCGGGTGATTTGATCGTATCGCGCCTTCGCGTTCAGGGTTCGAGAGCGCAGTACATGATGATCGAAGATCCGATTCCCGCCGGCTGCGAACAGATCGACCGAATCAGCGGACTCGACCTGGCTTACGTCGCCGATGCAGGCTCGAGGCGATGGACGGATTGGTACAGCGCGCGCGAGTTCCGGGATCAGAAGACGGCGTTGTTCGTGGACTACTTCGACGGCGACGCGATGTTTCAAGTCGCGTTGCGAGTCGAAGTGCCCGGCGACTTTCGCGTAGGGCCGGCTCGCGCGGAGTTGATGTATCAGCCGACGGTGCAGTCGAACACAGCCAGTGGGAAGATGAGGTTTCTTGATAAGAAGTGAGGGTGTCGAAGTTATAGAAATAGATTAGGCATAGTTAGCAAGACGGCTGTTTGGCGTGATATTCTCCGAGCATGCGGTTCCAAGAATTGGAGGCCGAGTGGGACGACGATAATGTGGAGCACATCGCAAGGCACCGCGTGGAACCCGAGGAAGTGGAAGAGATCATCTATGAGGATTGCTATCCCTCGTGGATTGTGCGCGGGCGGCGGCGCGTTGTCCATGAAGCGCGATGGAGGCTTTACGGACAAACGTGCGCCGGTCGTTATCTCATCGTGGTGGCGGCACCGTACCCGCAAAGTGGAGTATGGCGTGCGGTGACCGCGATGGAAATGGATTGCCGAACTCGACGGAGGTATAAACAGTGGCGAGGAAACTGACAGCAGCACAGCGCCGGGCTCTTCGTAAGGAGGCCGAAGAATGGGACCGCCTCAGCGATGAGGATTGGGCGCGACTTTTCGACGAAGGCACGCCCGTTAAGGTCCATATCCGACGACCGGCGCCTAAGACCCTGACGGTCGCACTTGATGAGAAGACGCTGAACCGGCTTCGGCGCATTGCCCGACGGAAGCAAGTGCGTCCGAGGCAACTCGCGGCGATCTGGATCGCGGAGCGACTTGGAGAAGAACCGGCTACAGAACCCGTTCCTCGTACCGGCTAAGCAGCGCGTTAAGGGATCCGCGATGAGCGCGGCTGCCAATAACGAGAATGGCGGGCAGTGGTCGGTCCGCGCGGTGATGACCTGATCATCGAGTCGTTTCACAATGTCATCTGCTATGAAATCATCCTCTTGATTAACTCCGCTCCGCGCGAACGCGAAGTCGCGGAAACCTGTTTGCTAAACGATAGAAGGTTACAAATGGGAGCTACTCTAAGCGCAGATGTTCTGGAAGACGATATCGCGGTATCTTTGGCACGTGTGCTCGCGTCTGCGAATAAGCGTGCCCGCGAATTGAACAAAAGTGTTCCGCGGAGTCTCATTACCATCACGCAGCTAATCGACAATGGCCCGTCCTGGCGCATTGACTACGGCCCTAAGGATTATGTTGGGCGGCGTGGTGGCGACCTAGTCATTGAAGTGGACGCTACCGACGCAAGCATCAAACAGGTTCTCCGTGGGCGGTAAGTCAAGAGTTACGGACTGGTTCGACGGTGCCGCGACGTTGCGAGTGCAAGTGCCGGCGAGTTTCGAGTGGCTCCGGCACGCGCGGAGTTGATGTATCAGCCGCCGGTGCGGTCTAACACCGCAGGCGCGCGAGTGAGCATTGTGGATTAGAAAGTAAGGAGGAGGAATAAAAACCAATGAACTGGAAGCCTTCTTTGTTGCAAAACATGATGCGGAGTCGCGGCGCTGTTTTGCTTGCACTGACTGCGCTTTCGGCGCCGATCACCTTCTCATCCGCAATACCGCCCACAGTAACTCCTTTTTGTGCGTGCTGTGCTGACCCAGGAGAATGGAGTTTAGGAACTGACAAGATTGACGATTATCAGATGAAAGAACTCAACAGGCTTACGCTCGACGGAGTGGCAAATTTCTATACAACTGATGCGTGGCCTGATGGCGTTTCTGGTGTCGCTGCACCTGACGGCTATCAAGACGGTTATTTTGTTATTTCAATAGTGCGCGAAGAGCCGGACTGGAAACTCTTTTTCAAAACATTGAAAAGTGAAAAGGGCGCGTTGATTCTGACGATACCTGGAATGGCCACATTCTTCGAGGCGGACATTGCGCAAGGCCCACGGCCAGAACGAAAGACAACAGCGGGGCTTTACAAGGAAATTCGGTTGGAAGGAAAAGTTCGTGGCACTGGGATTTTCGCAAAGGGGGTTGTGCCGAAAACCAAATACCGGCTTGTGCTGCAAGGGAGCGGAAATAGGTGTTTGAATGCGGAGGACTTCTATCGTTGGAACCTGCGAGTCTCCGGTCCACAGGCGGAATATACCATCTACGGGTACTTTGCCAAGCCTACTCCGGGAATCAATCGTTAAAGTTTATCCATCGTTTATACTCTTGCCATGCCCAAGCTGGACATCATTCACAACGCCGTGAAGAATGCTCTAATAAAAGATGGCTGGACGATTACTCACGACCCTTTCACCATTCAATACAAAGAACTGAAGTTGTATGCGGATCTGGCTGCGGAAAGACCTTTTGCGGCTGAGCGCGGTGGCGTGAGAATCGTCGTTGAAGTCAAAAGTTTCGTCGGCACATCCAAACTTCAAGACTTGAAATTGGCCCTCGGACAATACGACATCTATCATAGTTTTTTGAAAGTAATCGCGCCTGAGCGCAAACTCTACGTAGCCATCAGCCACGCAGCGTACAAGGGGTTCTTTGGCAAAGAGGCTATACAGTTGATAGTCAATACTCATCCACTTCCGTTGATCGTAGTTAACTTGGAAACTGAGGAGATAGTGCAATGGATAAACTGAAAGAGTATCACGAACTGCTAAAGCGCATCTTGACCGAGCAGGTCGAACTATGTCGCCGCCAACCGGTGCCCGATGTCGAGACCTTTCTTGTGATTGATGAAGAACACAGGAACTACATTTGGATGAATGTTGGCTGGCAAAACGGAGAGCGGGTGTGCGGGATGACAGTTTACGTTCGCATCTGCGATGGCAAATTCTGGATAGAAGAAGACTGGACGGAAGACGGAATTGCTACTGACCTGGTGCGTGAAGGCGTTCCCAAAGAAGACATAGTGCTTGCTTTCCACGACCCCGAGACGCGCAAGCATACCGACTTCGCCGCGGCTTGAGCCGAAAAGCGTCAGCCCAGTTCACTGCTATGATCAAAAGAATCTTTCACGCAATCACCTCAGCCTTGCGCGAGTTGTTTCGCCGCTGGGGTGCGCTACTCATTTTGTTGGCGCTCTACCTCGCGATGCTCGGCGCGATCTATCTGTTCTTCGTCACGCGCGAGGCGACCGTAGGGCAGTTGCTGTTGTCATTGCTGTTGGCGCTCGCAGCTCCCGTGTTGTTCCTGGTCATTCAGACGATGGCTGCGAGATACAATCAAGGAAGTACGCGCGCATGGGCGTTGCTTGGAGGCTCACTGCGCGACTTCTGGAAGCTGCTGGTGATAGTCGCGCCCCTTATTCTAATTGCCGTGCTTGCAGTTTATCTGTTCGGCAAGATCGAAACGACCGCTCCGGCGGCGGCTGTTCGCGAAGCAGTGCGCTCGATACCTGCTCCTTCTAGGCCTGCCGCTCCAAAGCCGCAGCCGGTTAATTGGCAATCCGTCGCCATAACAACCCTCCAGTACCTGATGTTCTGTTTGGTGCTGCCGCTAGCCGCAATTCATCTGTGGATCGGCACTGCGCGCGATGGACTCAAAGCGACTGTGAAACGATCCGCGCGCATTCTCGGCCGAGCGTTCGCGCCGCAAGCAGTGATCACCTACGCGATCGGCTTCGTCTTCTTCGCCGTGATCCCATACTTCCTGATTGTGACCAAGACATCGGCCGCCAGTGCCTGGCTTGACGTCGCGTTGTTAGGCTCGCGGCTGGTGCTGGCAGTTGTGTTCTCACTCATTGGTTGGGTCGTAACTGTCGGCGCGCTTGGGAGACTGGAAGGCGGTAGCGAGAATGTCGCTCAAGCGGGTGAAAGCGCCGGTCATGTTCCTGCCGAAGCATAACTACCTGAAGCCGGTTGTTGTGGTTGTCGCGCTGTTGCTGATCGCGGCGCTCTTCTGTTCTTGCGCGCGACCGGAACCGGAACCAACCGCAGAGGGCGCAGAGGACGCGGGGAAGAAAAAAGAGAAGCCCGCAGCAAACGCCGCTGATCTGGACCGCGCATTGACCGAAGCCGCGACCGAAGCGCTGGGCGATCGCGAAGGCGCGGTGCTCGTGATGGACCCTCACACCGGCCGCCTGCGCGCGGTAGTTAACCCGCGGCTCGCTTTCGAACAAGCCTTCCCGCCAGGTTCGACGATAAAGTCTTTCACCGCGCTAACCGCGATGAGGGCCGGCTTGATAGACAACGAAACGCGGATCCCGTGTCGTGGGAAATTCAGCGGGGACGGCTTCGACATCGTCTGCTCACATCCTAAAAGCAAATCGCCCTTCAATCTTCCGCAGGCGCTTGGCTATTCGTGCAATCACTTCTTCGCGACGCTCAGCGGGAGGCTGAGCTTCGAGGCGTTCAAAGCGACTCTCGCTTCGGCGGGATTGGGCGCCAAGACCGGGGTAAACGCAGGCGGCGAGTCGGCGGGAGTGCTTCGCGGCGGTGAGTGGCGGGTGCGCGACCTGCTCGGTGAAGGCGACAACTTGCTGGTTACGCCGATTCAGTTGCTGGCCGCGTACTGCGGGTTGATGAACGGCGGCCACATTTATCGACCGCGGATCGACGCGGCGGAAACGTTCGTTACCGATGAACGCGGAAGTCTTTACCTCGAGGCTTCCCAAAGGGCAGCTTTGATAGAGGGCATGCGCGGGGCGGTCGTGTATGGAACGGCGGAGAAGGCAGCGCTCAACTCGCTGCCGCTTTTCATCTTCGGCAAGACCGGCACGTCGACCGCGAGCAACGGATTCCGGCGTCAAGGCTGGTTCGTCAGCTTCGCCGCTGATGCAACCTCGGCAGCCGAAGCCACGCCTGAATCGCTCGAGCTGGCTGTGCTGGTATTCATCAAGCGCTCGCATGGCTCTGAGGGCGCCGTCGTTTCCCGTCGTGTTTTCGAAGAGTACGTGAAGCGTCGAGGAGGCGAGGAGCGCGCGCAAGGTAGCGACGGAGAACCTGGGCGGCGCGGCCAGCAAGACGCCAAGTCCCCGAGTGTGCGCGTCAAAATGCTGAGCGAGAACCGCGTGGCGACGCTTTCGCTTGAAGACTACGTGCTCGGCGTTCTTTCCGTTGAAGCGTCTGTTGAAGACGAAGTCGAAGCGCTCAAAGCACAGGCAATCGTCAGCCGCACATTCGCGCTCAAGAACCTCGGGCGTCACGCGAGCGAAGGCTTCGATCTATGCTCGAACACTCATTGCCAGCAATATGTGAGCGATGATTCGCGCGTTTCGGAGAAGATGCGCCGCGCGGTTGCCGGAACCGAGAGAGAAGTGTTGCGCGACGCGAGCGGGCAACCGGCCGATGCTTATTTTCATGCCGCTTGCGGCGGATTCACCGCGAACTTCGCATCGCTTTGGGGCGCACCCGGCCCGAGCTATCTGCGCGGCGTCCGCGACGACTCCTGCGCGACGATGCCGAATTATGAATGGACCGATGAAATTCCTGCCGCGCAGATTGCAAAGGCGCTCGCGAGCGACCCGCTCACCGACGCGGGAAGAAAGATCGACGATATCGTGGTGACAAAGAGAGACGCGACTGGCCGTGCAGAGAACATCTTGATCGAAGGCGCGCGCCGGCGACAGGTGTCGGGCTGGAGCTTCAAGATGATCGTGGGCCGCGCGCTTGGATGGAACAAGCTGAAGAGCTCGCGCTTCAGCGTGACCCGAAGCGGCTCGATGTTCATCTTTCGCGGAAGCGGGTTCGGCCACGGGCTCGGCTTGTGTCAGAACGGAGCTCACGTGATGGCGCGGCGGGGAGGGACGTTTGAGCAGATACTGGATAAGTATTTCCCCGGGGCTCGCATCTCTGGAGAGCAATCTCACGCAAAGGCGCAAAACCGCAAAGCCGCGGTTTTTGAGACCGGAACCAACTCGTTGCCTTCCGCGTCATTGCGTCTCTGCGCCTTTGCGTTGATTCCGCGC
This sequence comes from Acidobacteriota bacterium, assembly GCA_038040445.1. NCBI lineage: Bacteria > Pseudomonadati > Acidobacteriota > Blastocatellia > Candidatus Onstottus > Candidatus Onstottus frigus. Next base: position 99,005 of record JBBPIG010000008.1, read on the forward strand.
CAGACTCTCTCCAGCGAACACTTCCACGTCAGCTATCCCGCAAGAATCCCACGCTCCGAGATTGAGGCCGCGCTTCGAACGCTCGAGGCGGCGCGTTTGGATATGTTCGCTCGCGCAGGCCCGGCGTCGCTTTCTTTGCCGGCTGCCGCAGTCGAGGTGGTCGTCCACGAAACCACGCAAGCCTTCACCGCGGCGACCGGGCAATCGTGGTGGGCAGCAGGTGTTACGCACGGCCGGCGAATTGAGCTGCAGCCGCTCAACGTACTCAGGCGGCGCCGGATTCTTACGTCGACACTTCGGCACGAGTACGCTCACTCGGTAATGGAAGCAAACGGTGGAAGCGGCGTTCCTCGTTGGCTGGCCGAAGGGCTGGCTATCAGCTTCGCAGGCGAAGGCGCAATGCTCCTACGATTCAGGAGCAAGACGCGACTGCCGCTCGACGAGTTGGAACGAAAGCTTGCGCGCCCGGCGTCGGCCTCCGAGATGCGTTCGCTGTACGCCGCCGCTTATCGCGAGGTCCAAGCACTGATTCAGAAAGAAGGCGAGTCTAGCGTGTGGCGTCGCCTTGGAGCGCGCGCTTCCAACGCGCCGGCCGCGTAGCTGCTGCCTGCGGCTAGACAACACGGCGGAACTCTGTGGGCCGGAGTTTTCACACAATCTCTTCAGTTGGGGGATGTTTCAGCTCCGCCTACGAGAAAGGGGCAATGGCTCGTCCTCGGCTTTCGTTTATCTTTCATCCATCTCGCGCGCGAGACGGATGAAAGACCAGAGATAAGCTGGAGTTTCGACGTTAGGTTGAACCTAACAATCCCCCAACTGAAGTTGGGGGGATTTCATACAATCTCGATCTCGAGGTGAGTATGCGCGAAAATCTGACGTGCACCTCACCGGCACGTGCGCTCGCGCGTTTGTTGCTGCTAGAATCACCGTTTCGCATCAGGAGAGAAAATGAGTGAATCCGCGACAGCAACAGGCGGCAACGGCGAACCGCTATTCGAGGCTTTCTTAAACCGCCACGAGGACAGAGCCTGGCGCGAAGTTATCCAAAGGCTTTTGCCGTCGATCCACGAAGTCGACCGGAAGGCGACCGAGATTTGGTTTCACTTCTTCCCGCTCGCGCTTCTGAGAGCCTTGCATCAAGCAGAAGATCCCGGGCAACTGGCAAAGAAGCTTTCGCTTTATGGCAAGTACCTTCTGCAAGAGCAAATCGACTCGTCGCACGAATTTCTTTACGGCCATCGCTACTGGCCGCAGGTCAAAGCGGCGGTGAGCACATTGGCAGCTTCAACCAACGCTCCGGCAAGCCTCGATCTCGCGACTCAGATACGTAATGTTGCTGCCGGCGTCGCGAGCCTCCTGAAGGTGGACGCGCCGCTCCTTACGGGAATCACAGCCGTTGCATTCATGACCTTGCAACAGACCGGCGCTTCCGCCTTCAAGTCTTCACCAGGCGCGACCGGCGCATACTCAGCCAAATCGCCGGAAGAGATCCTGAGAGAGCGGGCGCGCGATGATAAGCAGGGTCTGCTCGGGTTTTTGCGCCCCGATAAGATATTCACCGTGTCTTTCAACGAAACCGACCCGAGCGCGAACTTCAAACTCATCAACACGCAGCACGTGACGACTGCCGCCGCCAACGACAAACGCGACTACAATTCGCGCGAGCCGCGCTGCATAGTCCTAGAAGGACCTATTCCTGTTCAGTGTCGCACCGCGGCGTGCGGCACCTGTTGGGTTGGCGTGCTTGGCGGGGTGGAGAAGCTCTCAGAAGTCGCCGAGCTCGAGCGCCGAAGAATCAAAGAATTTGGCTACATCGACACGGAAGAGCCCAGGCCGCTGATCAGGCTCGCGTGCCAGGCGCAAGCCTATGGCAATGTCTCGATCGTGATTCCACCCTGGAACGGAGTCTTCGGCAAGTTCATTGGCGAGCAAAAGACCGAGAGCTAAGAAGATCAACGGGGCTCGATCATCTGAAAAACCATGAAAGTGCTCGTCATCGGCGGAACCCGCTTCATAGGCGTCCGGGTCGTGCGGCGCCTGATTGAAGAGGGCACTGATGTTGCCGTCTTTCATCGGGGTCATCCAAGTCAGGACAAATCCGAAATACCTGTTTCGGTGAAGCAGATTCTGGGCGACCGCGCCGCTCTATCAAGCTTTGCTTCTGAGTTCGCGCGAATCGCGCCCGACGTGGTGCTGGACATGATCTGCTACAACGAGCGAGAGGCCGAGACTTTGATGCACACGTTCAAAGGCCTTGCGCGGCGGTTGATTGTGGTCAGCAGCATGGATGTCTATCGAGCTTATGGGTGCTTGCTGGGTCTTGAATCTGCTCCGCCTGATCCGCTTCCTTTGAACGAAGATTCGCCGCTTCGCGAAAGCCGCTTTCCTTACCGGGGGCAGGCGAAGGGTCCCGGCGATATGGCTTTCGACTACGACAAGATTCCTGTGGAACAAGTCGTGATGGGTGACCCCGATTTGCCGGGCACGGTGTTGCGCTTACCAGCGGTGTACGGTCCCGGCGACCATCGCGCGTTCGAGCATGTGAAGCGAATGGCGGATGGCCGTCGAGTTATTCTCCTTGAAGAGAATCACGCGCGATGGCGTTGGGCTCGAGGCTACGTTGACAACGTCGCCGCTGCTATAGCGGTTGCCGTCGCCGATGATCGGGCCGCCGGCCGCATCTACAACGCCGGGGAACCGGATGCGCTGACGGAATCAGAATGGGTTCGCAGCATTGGCCGCGCGGCTGGGTGGCAAGGCGATGTCGTTGCCCTGCCGAAAGCGTCGATGCCTGAACATCTCGCTGTTCATTACAACTTCGATTATCACCTTTACGGCGCCTCGAGCAGGATCAGAAAAGAACTCGGGTACGCTGAGCACATCGCGCGCGATGAAGCTATGAAAGAAACCGTCGAGTGGGAACGCACACACCCTCCGGATCAAGTGGACCCAAGCCGCTTCGACTACGCAGCAGAGGATGCGGCATTAGAGAAGATTGCTGAAGCGAGACGCTGAATGTTTCTCGTACATCGGCCCACCGAAGAGGAGATCCGCCGGTTTCTTGCCTCGCAACAGCATCACCCATTCTCCTATCCGGACCCCGGCATCACAGGGCTAACGCCTCACGGCTACACGATGGATCACAGCCGCATCAGGCTCGGCAACGGGGAGGAGGTCTTCCAGCGCGCGATTGAAGCGCTCAAGCGATGGGAGATGTTCAACATCGGTTGGGTGCAACTGTGCTGGCCGGACACGCCGATTCAGACGGGCGCCACAGTTGGGGTGCTTGCTCACCAGTTCGGCTTCTGGTCCCTGAACGCATGTCGAATAGCAAACGTGATCGAGGAAGACGGAGAGGTACGCAGGAGCGGCTTCGCATACGGCACTCTGCCCGAGCATGTAGAACGCGGCCAGGAGTCGTTCACGATCGAGCTGCAAGCCAAAGACGATTCGGTTTGGTACGACATCCTGGCTTATTCAACGCCGAACCACTTACTTGCGAAGCTTGGATATCCGATCACTCGCGCGTTGCAGAAACGATTCGTGCGCGACTCGATGAAAGCGATGCGGCGAGCTGTATGACCCTGGGAGCGCAGGCATCCCTGCCTGCCTCTTTCCTCTACCGACCATTCTCTTTCTCGCGCAACGCCAGGCAGGCAGGGATGCCTGCGCTCCCAGGGTGTTTACCTCGCGCTTCAACCGGTCATATAATCGTCCATCGTCGTCATCAGTGGATCTCATCAAGCTGACAGGAGAACACCCATGCTAAGAACTCGAGCCGTCTTCATGATGTGCGTATGTTTGCTCGGTTGTGCGCCGGTGCTTGCGCAGGACTCAGCCGATATCAACGCCAAGATACGAAAAGAAGAGACGCACAATTCGCAGATCATGCGGACAATGCACTTTCTTACCGATGTCTACGGCCCGCGGTTGACGGGCTCGCCTAATCTGAAAGCCGCTGGTGAATGGGCGATCAAGCAGATGACCGCGTGGGGATTCGAGAACGGCCATCTCGAGCCGTGGGACTTCGGGCATCCGGGATGGGCTAACGAGCGCTTCTCAGGCTTTATCACCTCGCCGGTCAAGGACACGCTCACCTGCGAAGTGCTCTCGTGGACGCCCGGCACCAACGGCCCGGTGACGGCGAAGGCGCATCAAATGATACTTCCCGAAAAGCCCACTCAGGAAGAATTCACCGCCTACCTCTCAACACAAAAAGACAAAGTGAAAGGCAAGATAGTGCTCGCGAGCAAACAACAGATCGTGCCGGTAACATTGACTCCGCCTGCGCGCCGGCAAGACGACAAGCAAGCGAAGGAACGCTACGACCCGAACAATCCAAACGCGGGCCAAGGCCGCGGAGGGCCTCGCAGGGAGCAGCAGCAACCGGAGCCGGGCAAGCTGCCTGTGCGTCAGATCGACGAGCAACTCGATCAGTTCCTCATTGCAAGCGGCGCGCTCATTCGAGTGAACGACGGCGGACGCGAGCATCGACAGATTCGCGCTTTCAACAATCGCACCTTCGATGCGGCGAAAGCGCTTCCAACCGTGGTGATGAGCAACGAAGACTATGGACGCATCTCGCGCATTCTTGCAGACGGCACGGCGGTCGAGCTCGAGTTCAACATCGTCAACCGCTGGTACCCTGAAGGCAAGACCGCTTACAACACTGTTGCCGAGATTCCAGGCACGGACAAGAAAGATGAAGTTGTAATGCTCGGCGGGCACCTTGATTCGTGGCACTCGGCGACCGGCGCGACTGACAACGCGATCGGCTGCGCGGTGATGATGGAGGCGGCGCGCATTCTGAAAGCCATAGGCGTGAAGCCTCGCCGCACGATTCGCGTCGCGCTGTGGGGCGGCGAAGAGCAAGGCTTGTTGGGATCGCAGGCTTACGTAAAGGAGCACTTCGGGACCTTCGAGGATCCGAAGCCTGATTACAACAAGCTGGTCGCATACTTCAACATCGACTCGGGAACGGGACGCGCGCGCGGCGCGAGCGTGTTCGGGCCGCCGGAAGCAGCGGCGGTCGTGCGTGCGGCGCTCGCTCCGTTTGAAGATCTTGGGGTGATGGGCGCGATAGCTTCAAAGAACCGCGCGCTCGGCGGCACCGACAGCACGTCGTTCAGCCAGGCGGGACTTGCAGGAATCGGCGTGGGTCAGGACCCGATCGAGTACAACTCGGCTACGTGGCACACGAACCTGGACACCTACGAACGAATCATCGAAGACGACGTGAAGAAGTCTGCGATAGCGATTGCGGCTGCAATTTATCAGCTTGCGATGCGTGACGACTCGTTGCCGCGATTCAGCAAAGAGAACATGCCGCCGCTTCCACCGAAGCCCGGCACGCCTGCGCCGGCGACTCCGGCAACTCCGGCAACTCCAACTCCGCAAGCGAGGCCGGGGAACAACTGAACCTCGGGTTCTGGGTTCAGAGTTCAAGCTTTAGCTTGCTTCTTCCAGATCGGGCAAGCTGAAGCTTGAACTCTGAGCTTCATTAGCTCTGAACTTCACAATCAAGGTGGTATTCATGAGCGAGCTTAAAAGAATCAACGACCAACTCAAGCGAGCGTTCGAAGGCAAAGCCTGGCACGGACCATCTGTCTCTGAAGTGCTCGCCGGCGTCACTTCCGAGCAAGCCGCCGCGCATCCGATCGCGGGCGCGCACAGCATCTGGGAGCTCACCCTTCACATTGCGACTTGGGAGCGCGTCGGCCGCAGGCGCATCGAAGAAACGACGCCACTCGACGTCTCAGACGAAGAGGACTGGCCCGCAGTCGAGGACACCAGCGACGATGCCTGGACCAACACGCTTGATGAACTTCGCCGCAACCACGAGGCTCTGCGGGCAGCGGTACGGCAGCTCGATGAAGCGCGGCTCGAGGAGATCGTGCCGGGGACACAGTACTCAGTTTATTTCTTGTTGCACGGCGTGATTCAGCATGACCTTTATCATGCGGGACAGATTGCGTTGATGAAGAAGGTCGACTAGCCAAAAGCAACTTTGGCAAGAAGCGATTGAATTCCTACAGAGGGACGACGTGTGTCCGTTTGGTTCGTCTTGCTCAACAACTGAACGACTCAGAACGATTCTTTAAGAATCTCGCCGCTTATCCAGAGCAAATGCGGGTTACGGGTGGGATTGCCCTGACATCGAACTAGCAATCAATGTACACTAAGCGAGAAAAAGCGCAGTGTTAGGGGACTGATTGCCATGATAACGCTTCTTCGAGCAGCGAACTTCAAGTCGTGGAAGAACACTGGTGACATACAGCTTGCACCACTGACCGGGTTGTTCGGAGCTAATAGCTCCGGAAAGACCAGCATACTGCAGATATTGCTGATGCTGAAGCAGACCGTTGAGTCACCGGATCGTCGTCGCGTTCTTCATACTGGGGACGACTACACAATCGTAGATCTCGGGACGTTTCTCGACCTGATCCACAATCACAACAAGGACACGTCCCTGGAGCTGGCCTTCAGTTGGACGCTGCCCGAACCGCTTGTTATCAATGACCCCGAGGCGGAAAACAAGGAGCTTTTTGAAGTAAGGAAGTTGGCGTTTTCGGCTCACATGAATGAGATGGCGAACCGAACGGTTGTCGATCGATTCACTTACAAGTTTGATTCACACTCCTTCGGGATGAGACGGCGGGCCGAAGGAACAGTTGCACAGAGCGACAAATACGACCTCGAACACGGTGACTATCCGGCAAGGCGAGTCCAAGGCCGACCATGGCCTCTTCCTCCGCCTGTGAAGTGTTATGGCTTCCCCGATGAAGCCACTCGCTACTACCAAAACACGGGTTTCTTGCCGGACTTCGTGTTGGCCTTTGAGAAGATGTTCTCGAGTATTGCGTATCTTGGGCCGCTTCGCGACGACCCGAAGCGTAGTTATCTCTGGAGCGGCGAACAACCGCCCGATGTAGGGGGTCGGGGAGACGAGGCAGTCGCTGCCCTCTTGGCCGCGCGAGCCGCAGGGCTCAAAAGCGGTCGGATGGTGAAAAAGAAGCGTAGATACAAGCCAATTGAGGAGCGCGTGCTGGAGTGGATGCAGGAAATGGGGTTGGTTTACTCTTTCTCGCTTGAGCCTGTCGCGCCGAATCGCAAGGACTATGAATTTCGGGTCAAGAGGAGCAAGAACGGCACCGAAGTGCAGATCACCGATGTTGGATTTGGCGTCTCGCAGATTCTACCCGTGTTGGTTCTTTGCTACTACGCACCTCCATATTCAACGATACTCCTCGAGCAACCTGAAATTCACCTCCATCCCTTCGTGCAAGCAAGCCTGGCAGATGTTCTGATTGACGTGGTCAAAGAGCGGAACGTACAGGTGATCGTCGAGAGTCACAGCGAACACTTGCTTAGGCGACTCCAAAGGCGCATTGCGGAGAATGAAGTCTCTGATCGAGGGATAGCGCAGAACCTTACGGCTCTCTATTTCTGCAAGAATGACGGCGGGGAGTCTAGAATCGAAAAACTGGATGTCGACGAGTTCGGAAGCATCAGGAATTGGCCTTCCGGCTTCTTCGGTGATGAAATGGCCGAGTTGACCGCGATCGCTGAGGCCGCGATGAGCCGACAGGGAGCCAAGGTATAGTGGCGGCGCTGGTCGTCGACACCAACGTGGCGGTGGTTGCTAACAGCGGTTCGCGCCAAGCGTCGGACACCTGTTTTCTAGTCTGTGTGGAAAGGCTGGGGCGCATTACAAGTGACGAAGACAAGTTAGTGCTAGACGATATGTGGAGGATCATCAAAGAATACCAAAACAACCTTCAGCCGTCTGGAAAGCAGCCCGGTATCGGTGAGGCGTTTCTCAAATGGGTCTTAACGAATCGGGAAAACCCGCAGCGCTGCGACTTGATCAGAATCAATCAAATGGGAAACGATGACACGGAGTTCGTTGAGTTCCCCGACTCCCCCGAACTTGATGGCTTCGACCGTTCGGATAGGAAGTTCGTGGCAGTCGCGCTTTCGCATCCCGACAATCCGACGATACTCCAAGCGGTCGACAGCAAGTGGTGGCCATTCAGACACTCGCTGCAGGCCAGCGGCGTCTCGGTCGAGTTCATTTGCGAAGATGATATTGAACGCCTTTACAGATCCCGCGCTGAGTAAAGAAAGAAGAAACCTGATCCTTTAAGGAATCGTGCGCGCCGAAATGGCGATCCCAGCAGTGCGAACCGTGGAACATTCGGAGGCGAAGAAAAGATGCCGCGATTAGCTAGACGCCCTCGCTGACCAAAAGCCAAGGAGTTAGTGGCTGATAAACTCAATCGCACAAGAAAGCTGAAATGAGCAGCGCACCAAACAAAATCATCTACTCAATGGTCGGCGTCGGGAAGTACTACGACAAGAAACCGGTCATCAAGGATATCTATCTCTCCTACTTCTACGGCGCGAAGATCGGCGTTATTGGGCTCAATGGCTCGGGAAAGAGCTCGCTGCTTCGGATCATCGCCGGCGTCGACAACGAGTTCGTAGGCGAGACCGTTATTTCACCCGGCTACACCACCGGCTTCCTCGAACAAGAGCCGCGCCTCGATGAATCCAAGACCGTCCGCGAAATCGTCGAAGAAGGCGTGCATTCAACCATCGCCCTGCTGAAGCAGTTCGACCAGATCAACGAGAAGTTCGCCGAGCCGATGAGCGACGATGAGATGACCGCTCTGCTCGAACAGCAGGGCGAGGTTCAAGAGAAGCTCGATGCGGCGAATGCCTGGGACCTCGATAGCCGGCTCGAGATGGCGATGGACGCGCTTCGATGTCCGTCCGGCGAGACGCCTATCAAGATTCTCTCCGGCGGCGAGCGGCGACGAGTTGCGCTGTGCCGCCTTTTGTTGAAGCAGCCTGACATACTCTTGCTGGACGAGCCGACCAATCACCTCGATGCGGAATCGGTGGGCTGGCTCGAACAGCATCTCAAAAAATATCCGGGTACGGTCATCGCCGTGACTCACGACCGCTACTTTCTCGACAACGTTGCCGGTTGGATCCTGGAGCTTGATCAGGGTCGAGGCATCCCGTGGGAAGGCAACTACTCGTCGTGGCTCGAACAAAAACAGCTACGGTTAGCGAATGAAGAAAAGAGCGAATCGCAGCGGCAGAAAACGCTTCAACGCGAGCTCGAGTGGATTCGCATGTCGCCCAAAGGCCGCCACGCAAAGTCCAAGGCTCGCATCAGCTCTTATGAAGCCCTGCTCTCGCAGGAAAGTGAATCGCGAGCCCGAGAGCTTGAGATATACATACCGCCCGGCCCGCGACTCGGCGATGTCGTCATCGAAGCGAAAGACGTCAGCAAAGCTTACGGCGACAACCTGCTGATCGAAGGCATGTCATTCTCGCTTCCAGCCGGCGGAATCATCGGCGTGATCGGTCCGAACGGCGCCGGCAAGACCACGCTATTCAGAATGATCACCGGCCAGGAAGCGCCCGACGGCGGGATGATGCGAATTGGTGAAACGGTGAAGCTCGGCTACGTCGATCAAAGCCGCGACACGCTCGATGCGAACAAGACGATTTGGGAAGAGATCTCGGGCGGCAACGATATGATCGAGCTTGGTAAGCGGCAGGTGAACTCGCGCGCTTATGTGGCCCGATTCAATTTTTCGGGCGCCGATCAGCAGAAGAAAGTGGGCTCGCTATCGGGAGGCGAGCGCAATCGGGTTCACCTGGCGAAGATGTTAAAAGAAGTCGCGAACGTCCTGCTGCTCGACGAGCCGACCAACGACCTGGACGTGAACACGATGCGCGCGCTTGAAGAAGCGCTCGAAAACTTCGCGGGCTGCGCGGTCGTCATCAGCCACGACCGGTGGTTTCTGGACCGCATAGCAACGCACATTCTGGCGTTCGAAGGGGAGAGCCACGTCGAGTGGTTCGACGGCAACTATTCGGAGTACGAAGCAGATCGAAGGGCGAGGCTGGGCGCCGCAGCCGATCAGCCTCATCGAATCAAGTACCGGCAGTTGACGAGGAGTTAAGCATGTAGGGGCGGGCCCTCCGTGGCCGCCCCTCCGTGGCCGCCCCGAGCCGGAGGTTGCCGGGGGGGGGCGGCCCCGGGGGGGCCGCCCCCCCAAGGGAGGAAAGTGGGGAGTAGAGTTAAAAAATGG